>CAYQCZ010000050.1:0-13652 GCA_964415955.1 uncultured Verrucomicrobiota bacterium
CGCGCCCACAAGGGGCACCCAGTTGATGTCGATCATGTAGGGGGCCGGGTTGTAAAACTGACCCGCCAGCGCATACACCGGTATGGATGGCACGGCATCGATCAACCCCGTCTGCAGGCCGGTGAGGATGTCCGTCTGCTCCAGCGGGATGGCATTGATGCCCACGGCCTTCATCACCGCGATGGAACGGGTGTCGCCCGACCACACGAACATCTTCATGCGCTTGTAATCCTCCGGGACACGCGCGGGTTGCTTGGAGAAAAACCGCACCCATCCCGCATCGGCCCAGAACAATGCCACGAAACCCTTTTCCTCCATGCGTTTCTCCAGCGTGAGACGCAGTTTCCCGCTCACGTGATCCAGCTCCTCGGAACTGCGGAAGGTCATCGGCATGAGCTGCAGGGCCGTCACCGACTCGTCGATTTGCAGCAGCCCCGCCACGGACAGCAACCCTGCCTGCAACTGGCCGATGCGCATGCGACGCACCATGTCGGCCTCGCCGCCCATCGTGCCGTCGGTGTAGATCGTGAGCGAGACATCGCCGCCGGTGCTGGTGCGCCATTTCTCACCCATCTCCAGCAGGCTCTTGTGGAACGACGTGTTCTTCGGGGCGAGCGTGGCCAGCCGCAATTTGCTGGCGGCCTGGGAGGGGAACGTGGCGATGGCGGCCACCGTGACCGCCATGAGGAGCTTCAGGGAGAGATATCGGTTCTTCATGGGTGCGACAGGATACGACTCAAACAAGGTTCAAAATGTTCAACCGGGCTGAGAATCACCCGTAGCGGCCCGGCTTTCAAACTATTTGGCCGGATCGGGCGGCGGCAGCCCGGGCAGGAACAGATCATCCATCCGGCCCAGCAGCCAGCGCGCACGGCGCTGCATCACCATGTTGGCCAGACGGTGTTCATCCGGCCGGCTCACATCCACCGCCAGCGCCTTTTCCAGCAGCGCCTTGAATTCCTTCGCATCCTGCTTCTGGATGCACACCGCCTCGGCCAGTGACACATACGGCCCCGCCTGACGCCCTGCGGACAGTTCCAATGCGCGCCTGAAATGCGCCCGCGCCCGTGTCTCCGCATCGCCTTCGCCGCCTTGACGTGACCCCTCATAGCTGATGAGAAACGCATGCAACGCGCCGCCACCAAACGACTCGTCCAGCGCGACCGCCCGGTCGATCAACGCCTCCACAATCGGCTGGTCCGCGATCACTGCGGGATCGTCCTTCGAGAGAGAAATCATCGAACCCCATGCCGCCGCGGTCCAATACATCATCGCCACATCCTCACGACGCAGCACCTGCACGGCGGTCAGCGGGTCTGCATTCAGGCGTGCGGCAAAACCCTTGTGGCGTGTCTCCAGCCCGCGCAGGCCATAATCCCTTGCCCGCAGATAAAGACGCTTCGCCCTTGCCCTCATCGCCTCCGCCGCCTTGAAATCGCGCTCCTCCAGTTCATCCGCATCCTGCTGCACAAAGGCAAATGCGTATTGCGTGAACCCGCTGGCCGTCGCCTGCAACAGGCCCGTGTGCCGTGGTGATTCCGCCAGCAAACTCTCCATCAGCTTCAGGCTGAACGGCGCGGCGTCCTTGATCAAATCCGGATCGTCATCCGATGCAAACGTGCCACCACTGCCCGCCAGTGCATCGCCAAGTTTATTGACCGCCATGCGCCGGATGGAACAACCGCTGGCGGCCATCAGCACCACCAGCAACAACAACCACGATGCGACAAGGCTCCGGCACCACATCATCGTGCACTTGTGATCCAAAGGATGAGAATCAGGGACAACATTCATGGGCAAACACCGCTGCAAGAAGCGGCGGCAGGGCATATGCCATGATCCGTCCTTGGCCGCAAACCGAAAGAAAGAGGCCGTGCGATTGCAACCGCGTGATCTTGAAATGAAGAACATCGGTCTGTCAGTAGAAGTGGCACGAGAGAAGCGCCGTCAGGTGCGGCATCTTTGTAGCAGCCGACGTGAGTCGGCTCATTTCTGCCAAGGCAACTGTAGCGACGCCCTATGAGCGTCGTCACGTGATCGTCAAATGCATCAGCGGTCACAGACCGCCGCTACAATCAACAGGATGAATATTTAGGCCACGACTACCCGGGATGGCTCGGACCAACCCCGGGCTAATGAATGGCAGCACCGGCCCGGAACATTCAATCTTTGACCGCGTGCGTTTTGAGTGAATCCAACTCCACGAACTCCAGCACCGAGATGTGGCTCGCCTCCAGCACCACCGGACAGGCCTGGCCGGCTTCAAACGCCTGTGCCCAGCTCCGCACACATACGCACCAGCGGTCGCCGGGCGTCAGGCCGGGGAAATCGTATTCGGGACGCGGTGTGATGAGGTCGTTGCCTTGCAGTGCCAGATAGTCGAGAAAAGGCTGGGTGACCTGACAACAGATGGTGTGCAATCCGCGATCTTCAGGGCCGGTGCGGCAATAACCATCCCGGTAAAACCCGGTCATGGGCGATTGACAGCAGCATTCCAACTCTCCGCCTAAAACATTCGTCGGCATGACGGGAGTGTGCCGCAACCGTCCTTGCGGTCAAGCGACGGCTCGGATCACTCGTCTCGATGTAGCAACTGGTCTCGCCGAAATCAGATGAAGGCGGATGCGAAGGCGGAACCCTGGGCCAATAGAGGAAAACCCGGGAGATTCACTACCCGCGGTTCAGAGTCCTGTTGGTGATTTCTTCGATGATTGAATCTCCAACTCCACTGCCGAACACGTCGAATACAGGCTGTGTGATCACTTTTACAAATTGCCAGAGAGCCGGTTGTGGGGTCTCAAGTGGAATCAAACATTTGCTAACGACTTCGGTGTCTTCCGCTTTAACCGAATATGAGAGACTACGCGCCGGCTCGACCCAACAACAAATGTTCCTGCCTCTCAGACCAGTCAGACGAAAAACTAATTCGAGCATCGAGTGCTTCGGGTTTGGGTTGAGAGCCTCAGCGAATGCTTTTGCCGTTCCGATAATTTCGGCAGTTCTAGAGATCAAAAGGAAAAAGTCGAAAAGCTGTCCGGGCTTGACACCTCGACCTAGCAGTGAGGTCGAGGTGTCATCTTGGAACGTTTGGAGGCAATAGAATCGTCCTGTTGGTTCAATACGCCAAAAATCTATATGATTCTTTTCCCACGGGAGGTCGCCTACAATCAACGCTTCCCAACCGCCTTTTTTCACATAGGGACGCGATTCAACGTTAGTAAAGCCACGACTATCTAACCATGGAGGCCAACCTGTATAATGAGGCTGCTGAATAAACAGCTTGTCCAACAAATGCTTGACCGTTGGTTGTTCAAAATCGCCTTGGACTGCGAAGGAAACTTCTCGAAGCCCAGAGATCGTTACTGGCGCGATTTTGCCCTCAGCAACTTTCTCCTTAATTCGCGCATCGAATTGAGTTTTGCCTTCGTCAAGAAAGTCCGCTGTCGGGGTGATTGGCCTTTTGGCTTCTACCACTGGTTGACTAGGTGTGGCGACTGTTACCGCCACTGGCGGTTCCGTCAGCTCTTTTGAGATAGCATGAATGTGCCGTCGAAAGAAGCGGCCGATATCCGCTTCTCGATTGTCGAAGCATATCCGAATGAGCCGATCCCAATCATCCGGCGTCTTGGGTTCGGAAGAACTGACAGTGTTGTTTGATAGAGTTCTGACATAAACAGTGTTTTGGCGAAGCTCCTTTGCAAATGCAGACCTAGTCATGACAGGAGATTCCACACCAGCTTTCACCAATACTATCGGATGGATCTGCCCGTCTCTTTCTTCGAAGATTAATTCAACATCAAACTTTGGCAGCGCGTATTTCGAGATTATCTGCTGAATAGTGTCAGCGTGGTAGACTTGCTTGACGTTGTCGGGGGTTCCAACGGAGCTTTTTTCCAGCGTCTTATTGTCAAAGCCTATAATTAGCCGACCGCCGTTGTTGTTGCGCAGGGCAATGCATGCCCGTGCGAGATTCGCGGCATCAGCGGGGTTTGCTGGATCCAGCCAACCCTTGATTTCGGTATCGAAGGTTTCTGAAAGCGCCGTGAGGAAACTCATAGCTAATTCACAACTTCAAATCCTTGTCCGTCACTGCACCCTCGCTGGCGCTTGGTAACATGAGAAGTGCGTTTGCCAGGCACCGGAAATCAGGCACCACTCTTTTTGCGGGTGCGAATCCTTGCAGCAATAGATTGGACAGATTGGTTCTCAAGCCGTTGGCGCCGCTCGCGGGTGTAGTCGCCGTGACCATGCTCGAATTGCAGGATGAATCGCGCCATGCCCAGCGGGCCAAGCGCAGCAGCAAGCGCCTTGTAACCGGCGCCTCGCAGTTCGGCGGGATTGAGCGCTTCAGTTTTCATCGGTCGCCAATTGCAATTCAAGCGGCCATCAACTCAGCTCGTGCGAGGGCGGCATCGAACACGCCGAGAAGTTTTTCCTTCTGGCTTGCAACAGGTTTTTGCGGATCAAGTTTCTTCTCCAGCGACAGTCCCGACAGCGGTTCGCTGAGGCGAAGCAACCGTTCCCCGTTGACCAGTTTGATCAGGTCTATTTGGATTTTATTGCGGTCTATCATAGGGTCATTCTTCACGAAAACCGTAGGATTGCAACATGCGGTTCAGGTTTTCCGGCGTGGCCTCGCCCCACTTCTCATGGGCGGCTTGCGCGGCTTGTTCAAAGTTACCTTCATTGAATTCCAATACACTGTCAGGCGGAGGCCAACTACCAACGGTCGCTGCTTCCAATACCTCGTGATAAAGCGATACGGACAATTCCCGTTCGTTCAACCCGGCTTGAATGAGCAACCGAAACTCGCGGCCGATAATCCGGGTTTGCGCGACGGCCTCGCGCTCCAGCGCGTCCACCATTGGCGCGGTGGTGAACTGAATGTCAGCGATGACGAACCCGCCCCGCAGTCGGATGTTTTTGAATGAGGCCGGATCAATCATCGTTTGTGCTTACAACTTCAAATCCTTGTCCGTCACGGCACCTTCACTGGCGCTGGTGACGTGCGCAGCGTATTTGCCAAGCACACCACGCGGGTAACGCGGCGCGGGCTTCTTCCACGCCTTCTTGCGCTGGGCCAACTCCTTCGCCGGCACGTCGAGCGTGAGCGTGCGTTTGACGGAGTCGATGATGATCCGGTCGCCGTTCTTCACGAGGGCAATCGGGCCGCCGACGTAGGCTTCGGGCGTCACATGGCCGACCACGAAGCCGTGGCTGCCGCCGCTGAATCGTCCGTCGGTGATGAGCGCGACGTCCTTGCCGAGGCCCCTGCCCATGATGGCGCTGGTGGGCGACAGCATCTCGCGCATGCCGGGTCCGCCCTTGGGTCCTTCGCTGCGGATGACGACGACATGGCCCTTCTTGACCGTGCCCTTGAGAATGGTCTGCAACGCCTTCTCCTCACCCTCGAACACGATGGCCTTGCCTTCAAACGCGAGCCCCTCCTTGCCGGAGATTTTTCCCACCGCCCCCTCGGGGGCCAGATTGCCGCGGAAGATGACGAGGTGGCTGTCCTTTTTAATCGGTTGATCCAGGGGACGAATGATGGTCTGCCCGGCGGGATAGGGTTTCACGTCAGCCAGTGTTTCCGCCATCGTCTCGCCCGTAACGGTGAGGCAATCGCCATGGAGCAATCCTGCGTCGAGCAGTGTCTTCATGAGCGGACGGATGCCGCCGATGGCGACGAGCGCGCTCATGCTGTATTTGCCGCTGGGCTTGAGGTCGGCCAGCACGGGCACGCGTTTGCCGATGCGCGTGAAATCATCGATGGAAAGTTTCACTTCCGCGGCGCTCGCGATGGCGAGCAGGTGCAGCACGGCATTGGTCGAACCGCCGAGCGCGATCACGACGGTGATGGCGTTCTCAAACGCCTTCTTGGTGAGAATGTCGCGGGGCTTGATGCCTTGGCGGAGCATTTCCACGACGGCGGCACCGGCGCGGCGGCAATCATCCATCTTCGCGGGGGAAACGGCATTTTGCGCGGAGCTGTTGGGCAGGCTCATGCCGAGCGCCTCAATCGCGCTGGCCATGGTGTTGGCGGTATACATGCCGCCGCAGGAGCCGGGTCCGGGGATCGCACAGGATTCCACCGCGTGGAGTTCATCGTCGTTGAGCTTGCCGGCGGCGTGCTGGCCGATGGCTTCGAAGACGGAAACGACGTCGAGTTCCTTGCCCTTGGGCAACGTGCCCTTCGGCGGATTCGTGAGGCAGCCCGGGAGAATCGTGCCGCCATAGACGAACACTGCGGGGCGATTCATGCGCGCCATCACAATCATCGCGCCCGGCATGTTTTTGTCGCAACCACCGATGACCACGTAGCCATCCATGCCCGCGCAGCCCACGACGGTCTCAATCGAGTCGGCGATCACCTCGCGTGAGACGAGCGAATACTTCATGCCCTCGCTGCCCATGGAGATGCCGTCGGAAATGGTGATGGTGTTGAAGACGATCGCCTTGCCGCCGCCGGCGTTCGCGCCCTTCTCGGCTTCGAGCGCGAGCTTGTCGATGTGCATGTTGCACGGGGTGACGTTGCTCCAGGTCGAGGCGACGCCGATGATGGGCTTGGTGAAATCCTCATCCGTGAAGCCGACGGGATACAGCATGGCGCGGGCGGCGGCACGCTCAGGCCCATCGACGAGCTGGCTGGAGAACGGACGCATGTTGATGGCTTTGGCTGCTTTTGCGGAGGTTTTCTTCGATTTCTTCATGGAGCGGTGAGATTGCCGGGCATTCCGGCGGTTGGGAACTGGAAAGTGAACGTGGGACTGAAGCTACAGATCAATCCCGGCTGCGCTGCCTGCGGAAGGGATAGACCCACCAGGCGAAGGCATTGAACTTGCGCGTCTGAATCCAGAGCGTGCCACGCCCGGTGAAGCGGCACACAAGCCCTTCACCCGAGAAGAACAGGGACTTGTATCCGCCGATGCGGCCCACCTCGTATTGCAGCCCTTCGGTGAAGGCCACGATGTGCCCGGTGTCCACGATGTATTCGCCGTTCACCTCGATGCGAATCATGCCGCCAAAGGTGTTGAACCACAGGTCGCCCTGGCCTGAGCAACGAATGAGGAACAACGATTCACCGCTGAAAAACCCTTTGATGAAGCCCTGCCACTTGGTCTCGATGTTGACCGAGGGGCTGGAGGCGACATAGGCCATGTTTTGCAGAAAGATGACTTCGTTCTCCAGATACACGTGGTCCATGTCGCCGGGCGAACCGGGCGCAATGCCGATTTCGCCGGGGCCGTGCTCGGCAGAAAACTCGTTGATGAACATCGATTCACCGGTCAGCAAGCGGCCCAGACCGCCGCGCATGCGTGTCTTCATGCGCAGGTTGGTGTCCATGGTGGCCATGGCGGAGGACTCGACCTTGAGCATCTGGCCGGCCTGCATGCCAACGGTGAGAAAGGCAAAGTCCGGCCTGGCCTCGATGCGGTAATTGTAATCGGAATGTTCGCGTTGCATGGGCTTGCGGGTCAGCGTTCCTTGAGCATGGGGCCGAGTGTCTGGCCGAATCCGGGTGCATTGTGTGACTGGCACCAGACGACACCCTTGCCTTGAAATTTGCAGACCAGCCCTTCGCCGCCGAGGATCGAGGATATCCAGCTTTTGCCGGCCTTGGTCATGGTGAAATTGAGTGTCTCCTCGAACGCCACGATGTGGCCGGTGTCCACGATGTATTCGCCATCCACCTGCACCGGATAAATCGCCCCGTAGGAACTCAGGATCAGGTTGCCGTTCCCGCTCATGCGAATCCAGAACATGCTCTCGCCGGAGACAAGGTTCTTGAACCCCTGCCAGCTCAGATCCATGGAAATCTCCGGGGAACACGCCACGAAAGAACCGGCCTGAACGATCAACGTCTCACCTTCCAATCCAAGCTTCATCATGTCGCCGGGCAGTGTCGTGGCCAGCAGCACTTCGCCTCCGCCGGGGCCGGCGGTGAAGTGGTTCAGAAAAAAGGATTCGCCGGTGAGCAACCGTTTGGCTGCGGCGAAGAACCCGCCGCCCTCCCGCTTGCGGGTGGAGGTTTCCATGCCGACATCGCCGCTCATGGCGATCATCGCGCCGCCCTCGGCGGTCACGGTTTCGCCAGGGTCGAGGAGCACACGCGCGGCGGCACTGCCGGGGCTGTGGGTGATTTCAGTTCTCATATCAAGCTAACTATTCGCCGCGACCGCCCGCTTTCGAACTTCAGCAACGAATTCCTCGAAAATCTTGGCTTGGTTAAAATCGCGTTTGGGCAGGATAAATGCCGCGTTCCTGTCAACCATCACAAAGGCGTGTTGTGAGGTGACGTCAACGCCCCTAACAGCCAACCAATGAACAAGCGTTTCATGACGGGAAGAGACTTCCTTGATGCCAGCTTCATTGAGTGTCACCAGGCGCTTGCCCAAGACAATCCCGTCGGGTGCAGGATCAACGGAACGTGACCGCATTTTGGCGAGAATCAGCAACGTCACAGCCATTACGACTGCTCCGATGAGCAGGCTTGGAATGTCCATCGACAACCTCGTTAGCGCCACCGGAACAGCCATTCCAGCCCCTAGGAGGAGCGGCACGCCATATTTCGAAACAGGCCTTTCCTGGGTCGTTTTGAGACACAGGTGTTGCACCAGCCTCAACCAATCCTCAGTCGTGATGTTCGTTTCCACCGTCATCGGGACTTATATCCTCGGGTTCATCCAGTTGGCCAGGCCGGGCAGGCTGCGGGTCTGGATGACAATCCTGCCGCTGCCCTGAATGCGTGTGACCAACCCTTCACCGCCGAAGAAGCTGGAGAAAATGCCGCCGGCCATCTGGACCTTGAGCTTGAGTTGCGGCTCGTAGGTGACGAGGTGGGCGGAGTCCACGATGAATTCACCCTCCACCTGACGTTCCAGCATCGCGCCGTAGGCGGAATACCAGACTTTCCCCGTGCCGGACACCACCAGCTTGAAAAGACCTTCCTTTCCGATCCACGAGGCAAACCCCGCCCAGCGCAATCCCAGTTTCACGCCCGGAGTGGATGCCAGGTAAGCGCCGGGTTGCAGGCACATGGAGTTGCCGTTGAGTTCCAGTTCGGCGATGTCGCCAGGGGTGGTCTGCACCAGAGTGACGCGGCGCGTGCCGCCGGTGTTGTTGGTGAAGTCGTTCACGAAGAGCGATTCGCCCCCGAGGAACTTCTTGCAGAGTCCGCTGAAAAACCCGCCGTTGAACCGGGCCTTCATGTCCAGGTCTGCGGACATGCTGGCCATCGCATCGGCCTCGGCGGTGATGGTCTCCCCTGGCTCCAGGTCCACATGGAGATGCGCAAAGGCTGGTTTCCCTTCGATGACAGCTTGCATTACTTCCCTTTTTCTTTCGGCGGTGCGTGAAGTTGTGCGCGGAGGCTATCTTTGAAGCCCCCGTAGTTCAAATCGAATTTCCGGTGTTCCGCGCCAGATGGCAGCGCCTTGATTTTCGCCTCCAGCGTGGTGATGCGCTCCTCCGTGGCCGGATGCGTGCTGAGCAGGGACAACGCGCCGTCCATCCCGCCAATGGGGCTGTTCTCCAGCATGCGTTTCTCCTCCTCCTGAAGTTTCTTGAAGAACGTAATCATGCCGCGCGGATCAATCTTCGCCCGCGCCAGATACTCCCAGCCCACCTCATCCGCCTCGCGCTCGAAGTCGCGCGAAAACTTCTGGTCCAGCAGAAACGCGCTGTTGTTGGCCAGCACCGCGAGCAACCCGCTCACATCTCCCACCACCGTCTGCACCAGCAGGAACAGGCCCGCCGAGCCGATGATGCCGCGAAACCCATGCCGCCGCGTGACGTGGGCGATTTCATGCCCCAGCACACCGGCCACCTCTTCCGGCGTGTCTGCCGCCAGCAGCAACCCGCTGTGCAGCACCACATGACCGCCGGGCATGGCAAAGGCGTTCAAGGTTGCATCCTCCACGATGTGAAACGTCAGCGGATACCGCGCATCGCCGATGCCCTCCACCAACGGCTGCGTCAACAGCTTCAACTGGTCCGCCAGCGCGGCGTCCTCCACCAGCTTGCTCTGCCCCTTGATCTGCTTGAACAACGTGTCACCCAGCTTGACCTCCCATTCGACGGGGATGGCATTCGCTGCGAGCATCACCAACCGGTCCTTGGACAGCACGAGCGCGACGATGGCCCCAAGGATCAACAACACCACGCCTGCGAGCACGGCCAGTGCTGCGCGTTTGCGGGCATTCACAGCACCCACCTGCCGTTTGAGAAAGGGATGGCTTGCCAGCACCCGATGCTTCAGCACGCGATGATCCGCCGTGTGAATGGTCTTTTGTGGATGATCCGGATGCGTGAAAAACAGCAGTCGATCGTTGGCACCGCCCAGCTTGATCTCGAGGCCCTCCACCGGCAGCGCAATGTTCCCCTTGTCCGACTGAAACAGCACGCCCTGATACCCGATGCGCACGGTGCCAGCCGCCTTGCCTCCGTTGAAATCCGGAAAGAACGCGCCCCCCTCAAACACTGCGTCCTCGCCGGGCTGTTGATTCACGCTCATCGCGCATGGAAGCTAATAACGAACCTGCCGGTTTGACAGCCGGAAAAGAGGCCGTCTCTTTCGCCTTTTGTCTTTGAATCGTTCCCATCATCCTGCGCCCATGACATCCATCCGCATCCTTTCAAGCTGCCTCGCCATCGCGGCCATGGTTCTTTCCGCACAGGCACAGTCCAAGAAATCCCTGACCTTCGGCATGATTGCCAAGTCACAGGGAAATCCCTTCTTCGAAGCCGCGCGTGTCGGGGCCCATGACGCCGCGCGTGAACTGGGCGCGAAGCACGGCATCACCATCAAGATCGACTGGCGCACGCCCAACGAGGAGGACGCGCAAAAGCAGGCAGAGATCATCGAGCAACTCCTGCTCACCGCCACGGACGGCATCATCATCAGTTGCTCGGACTCCACCAAGACTGCTGCCGCCATCAACAAGGCGGCAGATTACGGCGTGCCGGTCGTGACCTTTTCCGGAGACGCCCCCCAGAGCAAACGCCTCGTTGCCATCGGCATTGATGATTACCAGTGTGGTTACCAGACGTTTGAAGAACTGGCGAAGCTGATGAAGGGCCAGGGCAAGGTGGCGGCGATTGATGGCAATCCAAATGCCGCCAACCTGCAGCAACGCGCCAAGGGCTTTCGCGATGCGGCGAAGAAACATCCCGGCATCAAGCTGCTCGACATCTATTACCACAAGGAGACGCCGCAGGATGCCGTGGCGAAGATCGAACAGGTCATGCAGGCGCATCCGGACATCACGGGATGGGGATTGCTGGGCGGCTGGCCGTTGTTCACGGACAACGCGCTCAAATGGCCTCCGGGCACGGTCAAATGCGTTTGCGTGGATGCCCTGCCCCAGCAACTCGGCTACGTCCGCAGCGGCCATGTGCCCCTCCTGCTTGCCCAGGATGTCTATGGCTACGGCTACAAATCCGTCGAGCACCTTGTGAACAAGCTCGTGCTGAAGAAGAATCCCGCCAACGTCATCGACAACACCCCGCTGACACCGGTTTCAAAAGAGAACGTCGATGCCTTTGCAAAGAACTGGGAGAAGTGGCTGCCGAAGTAAGCCTGTCAGGACTTGGGCGGGCGAATCAGTGGAAGCGCATCGAGCTGTTTCCATGACCCGCGCCGAATCTCAAGCACCCGTTTGGTGCCATCACGCGTTTTCAACAACAGCCGCACGTTCGTGCCGGACACGCCTTTGATGTTCTCCAGCACGCCACCAAACGGTGCAGGCGCCGTGGATTCCCCGTTGACCTCCAGAATCAGATCGCCGCTTTGGACACCCGCTTCCGCCGCCGGTGAACCCTGCCTGACGCCATCCACCGCTGGCAGTCCGGTTGCAGCGTCCCGGCGGATGGTGATGCCAATGCCGCCGGTGAGGTGCTCCTTCGCAGCCTGGGTGGGTGCGCTGAGAACCGGATTGTTGTTGATCAGCCCCGAAAGCGTCACCCTCCTTCCCTTTTCCTCCCGCCTCTTGATCCATACGGCCGCGAGTGAGAAGATCAGGACCAGCGCGAGTGCGACAAGCAGCGCAGGCCGCCACCCTGGGTTTGAATTGGAAGTGGATTTTGGGTCTTCCATGCGACGGCCACTGAAGCCCTGGCGCGAGGCAAACAAACACTCAGTTCACCTTGCGCATCTGGAAGGTGCCGTGGTCGTAGGCACTCTTGTAGGTGGCATGGAAATCGTCCCCGTTGAAGGTGCCTTGATAGAAATACACGCCGCCCGCAGCCGGCCCGAGCTCCTCGCTGCCTGAGAACACATGTGTCCCGTCCGCCGCCTGTTCCACCCGGAAGGTCAGCGTGGTGCGGTGCCTGAACACCTTCCAGAAGGTGGAGTTGAAATCGAACCTGTAGTTCTTCCCATGGGCATGGGAGATGATGCAGCGCATCCGCCCGGTGTGAGCGTTCACATCGCTCAGCCAGAATCCCTCCCATCGTCCCTCGATCGGCCTTGCGCTCTCCGGCCCCAGCGCTGCGCCCCGCCAGGCCTTTTCATAACCACTGGTGTTGCATCCTGCGGCACACACGAGGACAGCCAGTGCGGCAACAAGCGTGAAACCCTTGCGCAGAAGAAATGGGAGCAATGACATGCGCTGCTTGTAGTCGATTGCTCTTTGCGAAGCAACTGCGGGCCTGCTTGGCGGGTGCAATTTGAAGTGCCGGTCAATACCGGGGGGCGGGTGACCAACCAGCGATTTGCATGGGCATACGGCGGTGGGGCGAGACTCTGTCGAGCCGTTATATTCAGGGTGTTGCATGGCGGGCGCAAAGGCGGGGAGTGAATTGAAGCGCAGAGATTTCGAAGGTTCTCTGCCTGTTTTTCGGATTTCTGACCCCGCTCGCAGCAGTCAGGGCTCGACGGAGTCCCGCCCCGCCGGATGGG
The DNA here is from genome assembly GCA_964415955.1 of uncultured Verrucomicrobiota bacterium. Classification (GTDB taxonomy): domain Bacteria; phylum Verrucomicrobiota; class Verrucomicrobiia; order Limisphaerales; family CAYQCZ01; genus CAYQCZ01. The sequence continues at coordinate 12,899 of CAYQCZ010000050.1, forward strand.
TAACCGGCACTACCAGTCACACCCCTACTTCGCTTCTTGTGCGGCGGGCGCAGAAGTTGCCTCACCACCGGCAGCGGGGGCATTCTCAGGTTCGCCCTCCAGTTTGAGGAGCTTTGCGTTGGCCGTGGCAGACTCGAGCACGATGGCCTTGAAATCCCATGTTTTGTTGGCTCCCAGGCTGCCCACGTAATCCGTGGTGCTGCCCAGCGGCTTGTTCTCGGCATCGCTCAGCTCGAACTCGATGTTCAGCCGGAAATACTGCTGATCGCTGTGATTGGTCACCGTGCCGATCACATAGACCAGCCCGCCGTCCTTGGCCTTTTGAAGATGATACCGGAGCACTTCCAGGTCCTTCTCAGGCTTCTTGGGGCCGGTGTCCTTGCCGCCTTTCTTCAGGAAAAGAAAGCCGCCCGCACCGGCGAGCAGGACCACCACCGTGGCGACGATGGCGATCAGCCTGCCCTTGCCGGAACCTTCCTCGCCGCCCATGCCCGGCACATAGCGCTTTTTTGGTTTCTTCTTTTCCTGAGCGGCGATCTCCCCCAGCGCGGCCTCGATGCCATCCTGCACGGCGGCGCCGCCCATGGCCAGCTTGGTGGGTTTGCTGCAATGGGGGCAATTCACCGTGGCCCCTTCGGCTGCGGGCGGATAGGCGAGCGTCCCGTTGCAATGCTGGCAAGGGCATTTGCGGGTCTCGGCGGCCGGCGCAGCCGGCGGAACGGCAGCCCCCGGCGGTGGTGTGAGCACCGTGGAC
>CAYQCZ010000051.1:0-13605 GCA_964415955.1 uncultured Verrucomicrobiota bacterium
CCTGCACCTGTTCCTTGAGTTTGTCGCTGATGCTGGCCAGTTCCTTGATGGCTTCGGGCTTGCTCACGGGACGCGTTTGAAGACGTTCGGCGACATCCTTCACCGCATCCATGGCCTTTTCGGTGGCGGGCTGAATGGGGGGGCGTTGTTCCACCTGGCGTTTCGTCAGTTCCTCCAGTTTGCGGGCTGTTTCCTTGATGAGAGCGGCATCCTCCTGCTTTTGGAGCAATTCCTTGCTGCGATACTCGGGAACGAAGCCAAGGCCCGCCGCAATCAGCAACACCAGCAACACCCACCGGCCGGCGGCTGGCAAAGTCCACGGTATCAATTTCTTTGGATCCACCTCCCTCGCGTGGGTTGCGGCATCAGCCATGATCAGCCCCTGCCAGGCTGCCCCGCGCGCATCTGCCGACAATTCCATGGCCGTGCTGAGCCTTTCCTTGAGGTGATGTCGCTGGTCCAGCCATCGCGCCGTTTCAGTGCGCGTTTCCCGCCTCGACCAGCCCAGCACAGCACCGCAGAACGCACCGAGCGGAACCATGAGGACAGCGACGGCCAGCAGACGGGGCTCCGCCGGATAAACTTTGTAGATCACCAAGATCACAACCCCCACCAAGGCGCCGCCGAAGAATCCTTTCCAGAACCCGCCCCACGCCCGGTTCAGGCGCCGTCGTCGCGCCGTGCGATCAAGAATGTTTTCGATGATCTGAAGATCGCTCATGAACGGGCGTAACGTGCCGCAGATGCCGGGTTTTAGCCAGTTCAAAAGCGCCCTTCACAAGTCGGACCTGATGCACCGCCTCATGTGCGTCCCCTTGTGGATGCGCGGTCGGGGCGTCACCGGCATTGCACGGGCTGGTCGGAACCGGGCAAGGGCACCTGCACGGGATGCATGAGGTAGGCGACAAGGTCCCTGATTTGTTCCGGTGAAAGGGGCTGGAGCAACCCCTCGGGCATCATGGAGAGGGTGGAAACCTGTTGTGCCTCGATGTCGGACCGCAGGATGACAAGATCCTCGGTCTGCGTGCGCAGTGTGATGGTTTGCCCGCCCTGTGCGATGATGATGCCTGTCAGCACGCGTCCGTCCTTCAGGTCGATGGTGCTCATGCGGTAGTCCGCACTGACCACACCGCTTGGGTCCACGATGTTCTCCAGCAGATAATCCAGGCTTGCGCGACCGCTCCCGGTCAGGTCCGGCCCCACCTTGCCGCCTTCGCCGTAGAGCACATGACACGCGGCGCAGGTCTGGTAGAGCACACGTCCGCGTCCGAGATTCGCACCGGCCAGCACCTCGGGCGTCAGTTCGGCCTTCAGTTTTGCAATGAGCTGCCTCTTGTCCGCATCCGTTTCCCGCATCTCACCCCACACTTCCGCCAGCAGACGGGAAAGCGCCGGATCATTGTGCGAGCGGATCTGCCTGGCATGAAACGCGGCAATGTCCTCGCGCGGAATTCTCCCCGCAGCCACTTCGTCCAGCAGTGCCTTTGCAAAGGCCGGTCGGGACACCAGCGTCTCGATCACCGCAGACCGCTCCTGCGGATAAAAACGGCGGTAATTCCGGGCAAGCTGAACGCCGATGCCTGGATCATCAAACAACGCCAGCCCGCGCACTGCGGTCATGTTGAGGGAACGCACGTCCAGCAACCGTTCGCAGACCGCGCGCAAATCTGAAGGCCGCGCATCCATCAACGTCCGCAGGGCCGCCTCCCGTGCCGCGAGTTCCGCCGAGTCATCCAGTGCAATCCTCTTCACCTCGTCCATGGCGCGTCCGTCCCCGAAAAGAATGTTCAATTCGCGAACCACGGACGCTTTGGATGTCGCTGCAATCACATCCCAGCCGCGCGGCCTGGGGGCTTTGCGGTATCCCTTGAAGGCGTCCATCATTCCCATCAGCACGGGCTCGGAGGCGTTGTTTGCAAGCAGCGCATCCAGCGCCTCCGGCTGCGTCGCGAGGCTGCGCGCAATCCAGCGCAAAGTCCCGGGCCAGGAACAGGCCCCGGCCAGTTCCACCAGCGCCATGGGATTGTTCGTGGCCAGCGGGCTGATGCCAAACCACACCATGGCCGGCAGGAACGGGTCGTTTGCATCCTCCGGATGTGAAAGCAGCGCGCCGGCCAGTGAAGCGCGTTTGTCCAGCGGCAGCCGTTGCAGCACGGAGGCCAGATTCAACCGCACAAAGGCCGAGCGCTCATTGCGAGCCATCGCCGCAGGATCAAATTTCAGCGCCGGATACGTCGCCCCGGGCATCGGCCCTACAATCGTGTCAATCGGGGAGAACTGCACCAGTTCCCGCACGGCTAGCGCCCGCGCGTGTTCATCGGCGGAGCGGAGATCGGGCGCGGGCCATGGTTTGCGCCAGGCAAAAGGCTTCACGGGCTTCTGCGGCTCTCCATGGCTGATGCGGTAGATGCGCCCGCTGGTGCGATGCACACCGTTGTGCTCGTGGCACTCGCCGGTGTCGCTCCAATCGAGCACGAAGCCACTGCCATCCGGGCCGGTGCTGATTTCGAGTCCACGAAACCATGGATCACCGCTCACAAACAAATCGGGCTCATGTCTGCCGACATACCCGCTGCCGCGCCGCTCCAGCCGTTCCACGTTGGCGCGGCGTCCGTGCATGTTCAGCGTGAGCAGCCTGCCTTGATAACGTTCCGGCCACTGGCCGCCCTGGTAGATCATCATGCCGATGTGGGCGTGACCGCCGCCAAAGTCATTCGCCTTGCCGTCCCTTGAATCGCTCCACTTGCCCGAGCGGTCGTAGTGGTAGTGATCGGCAATGGTGTCCAGCGGTTGGTAGATGAGCGGGTTCAATCTCGCCGCAGAATCCACCAGGTGCGCCCCATGCATGAGATGCCACAGGTGGCCGGTGACGGTGTTGATGAAAAAGAGCTCCCCGTTGGCATCCCAGTCGTGCCCCCACGGATTGGTGGTGCCATGGGTGAGGACCTCCACAATGCGTTTCTCCGGATGAAACCGCCAGATGCCGCCTTTGATCGGCACCCGCCTGTCGTCGGGTGTGCCGGGTGTTCCCAGTCTGCCCGGGCATGAATGCCCGCAGCGTCCGTAGAGCCAGCCGTCCTGCCCAAAACGCAGTCCATTGGCAAAGTTGTGGTAGTTCGCCTGCGCGACGGTGAATCCATCCAGCATCACCTGCGGCGGACCATCGGGAATGTCATCCCCGTCCGCATCCGGAATGAACAGCAACTGCGGCGGGCACATGAGCCACACGCCTCCACGCCCCACCTCGACGCTGGTCAGCATCTGCACTTCGTCGGTGAAGATTTTCCTCGTCTCGGCCACTCCGTCCCAATCCTTGTCCTCAAGGATGATGACACGGTCGCGCAGTGAAAGGTCGAACCGCCTGGACCGTTCGGCATAGGTGTAGTTCTCCGCCACCCACATCCGGCCGCGCATGTCCCACGACATCGCAATGGGATTTTGCACCTGCGGCTCAGCCGCGAACAATGTGGCCTTGAAACCTTCCGGAAGCTTCAAGGCCTTCAAAGCCTCCTCCGGCGCCATGGGTGATGGATTGCCAGGTTCGCTGTTGTAAGGCTCGGGAAACGGGGCGGCAGCCGTCATCACGACGCCCAGCGCCATGAGGACGGCCAGCATCTGAAGCAGTCTGCCCGGCATGAAAGTGGTCATGGCCACGGGATGATTCCGTCGGTCACTGTTCATCACAACACCTCCTGAAAAACGGTCAGCGCGCCTTTCACGCTCCGGCTGTGCGCCTCCACGGCGGTGAGCGTGTGCGGCGAACCATGCTCAACAGCCTGTTCCAGCACAATGTGGGGCTTGATGCGATGCCCCGCCAGCCAGGCGGCAAGGCGCGGGTAATCCAAATCCCCTGCCCCGCTGAAAACCTCCGACCACCTGCCTTGATCGGACTGCCGCAGGTGCAGTTCCACAATCCGGCTTCCGTAATGCTCCACCGCATCGAACAAAGCAACCTGTGAATCCCCGCAGCCACGATACACCCAGTGGGCGTCCAGGCAGAATCGGACCAGCTCCGGATCAGTGGCTGTGAGCATGTGGTGGAATTCTCGCGCCCCCTGACGCAGTTCGCTGTCGTGATTGTGGTAGGCGAGGACCACGCCGCTCTTCTTCAGCTCCGCACCCAGATGGTTCAATGACTTTGCCTGGGTGACCAGCTGGGCGTCGGTCTTGTCCTCGCTGCCGCCCCAGCGCAAGGGCGCGGGGTTTGTCACGATGATGCGCGTTCCCAGCTCCACAGCGCGTCGCGCCACGGCCAGGATGGCGGCGATGCTCTCGCCGGCGCGTGTTTCATCATGCAGCACGCTGTTCATGTAGAGCGACCGCATCTCAAGTCCATGTGCGCGCAACCGCCCTGAAAGATCGTTGAACTCCGCCGGCTGATGAATGATGGGTTCGTAGCCCTGGATGCCCGCCTGCGCCATGGCTCCGAGCAGCTCATCGGTGTGGAGCCTGACCTCACGTCCCTCGCGCTTCGCAAAGGTCCCCCATGGATATGTGTTCGAGGCGATGTGATGCCCTGCTTTCCCGGCTGCGAACGCACCCTGCGCCGCCGCTGCAAGCATTGCGGTCTGGAGGAACGAACGACGGTTCATGTCTGTTGAACGGACGGATTCAGGCGGCAGTGGAGTGTGCGGGTTCACGCTGTAATTTGCATCGGTTGTGATCGCCACAGGCAAGAACAAATCCTGACCCGGGATGGATCAGTAGCCACCCGATCCGATACTTGCAGCCTTGTCCGTCACCGTCTGCCCGGCTTTTTCCGCAGCCTCGCGCCGCCGGTATTCATCCATCATCATGGCCGTGGCAGTCGCACCACAACGAGTGGCACCCAGGTCGCGGACCTTGATCAATCCATCGAGGTCACGCACACCACCAGCCGCCTTGACCTGCACTTTCTCTGATACACTGGCACGCATGAGCGCGAGGTCATGCTCCGTGGCCCCCTTGTAGTTGTAGCTGCCATCCGCCTGTTTGACGAAGCCGTAGCCACTGGAAGTCTTCACCCAGTCCGCCCCGGCGCGCTCGCACAGTTCACAGAGTCGTTTCTTGAACTCGTCACTGCTCAAGCCTGCGCCGCCCTTGGTGAGATAATCGGTCTCGAAGATGACCTTCACTCTGGCACCGTGCCGATGCGCCTCATCACACACCGCCTTCACATCCGCCTCCACATACGCCCAGTCCCCGCCCAGGGCCTTGCCGATGTTGATCACCATGTCGATCTCCACCGCCCCGTCCTTGCAGGCCAGTTCGGTTTCGTAGCGCTTCGATTCCGTGGTTGAGTTGCCATGGGGAAAACCAATCACCGCGCCCACGTTCACCCCGGTGCCCGCAAGCAGGGCGGCGGCGCGCTTCACGGCGTAGGGCTTGATGCAGACGGATGCCACGCCGTATTGCGCGGCAAGCCGGCAGCCATCCTCGAGCTCCTGGTCGGTCATCGTGGGATGGAGGAGCGAGTGATCGATCATCTTGGCGAGGTCTTCGTAGGAGTATTTCATGGGATGGATGCTGGTGAGGACATTGTCTAAAAGTGGCTTAGCCACTTGTCAACCGCCAATGCATCTGACAAGAGTCTGCCATGTCCGCCACCGCCACGTTTCATCAGCAGTTGATCCAGCAACTGCGCGATCTCATCCGCAGCCGTCAGTTCGCTCCGGGAGCGCAATTCCTGACGGAACGCGAGATCGCCGGGCGGTTCGACACCAGCCGTCCGACGGCAAACAAGGCGTTGAGCAGCCTGGTGGCCGAGGGCCTGCTGGAGTTCCGCAAGGGCGCGGGGACATTCGTGAGGGAAGGCGTGCTGGACTACGATCTTCAGCGGCTTGTGAGCTTCACCGACAAGGCGCTCGCCGCCGGAAAAAAGCCGCACACCAGGGTGCTGGAATACAAGCGCATGGCTGCCCGCCTCGCCCCGGAGGCAGTGCGCACAGCCCTCCAGGCGGCCGCCGGGGAAACCTTGATTTACATGGAGCGGCTGCGCCTGGCGGACGGCCAGCCGGTGATTTTTGAGCGCCGCCATGTCGTCGAGCGCTGGTGCAGCGGCATGACAAAAGCCGATGCGCGTGGATCGCTTTACGCCTGCTGGACGGACAAGTGCGGCCTGGTGATTACTGGAGCCGACGAGGTCATTCGCGCGGTGAATGCAACCGGGCCGCTCGCGCAACGGCTTGCCGTGCCGGAGGGCGCGGCGTGCTTCCAGATCATTGCCACGGGGTTCGCCCCGGAGGATCAGCCGCTCTGGCACGAGGAGACATGGTATCGATCCGACCTGTATGAGTTTCGCAATCAGATTGGCGGGGTGGCTGCCGCCAGATCCGCAGTGGGATCCATCCGGACGGATGCCATCCGCTCCTGATCCGGACACCGTGCCACCCCTCGGGAAAGTCGTGACAAGCCCCGGCCCGTTGCCACACTCCCGCCGCGATGTTGCCGGCATTTCTGACAACCATCCTGTTCTCGCTCTCCGCCGTCACCGCCAATCAGACCACCAAGCTGATGGGGGGCACCGAGGCGAACTTCTGGCGGCTGTGCCTGGCCACGGTGCTGCTCGCGCTCTACTCCTACGGCTGGGGCATCGGTCTGTCCGGCGCGGCCTTCGCCGTGTTTTTCATCAGCGGCTGCGTGGGGTTTGGCATTGGTGATGTGGCCCTGTTCCAGGCTTATCCGCGCATCGGCACACGCCTGACGATTCTTCTGGTCCAGTGCCTGGCCGCGCCCTTTGCAGCCTTGACCGAGTGGCTCTGGCTGGGGACGACACTGACCGTGACGGAGATGGCCTGCAGCGCGGTCATCCTGACCGGTGTGGGCCTGGCCATCGCACCGGGAAAGCATCTCAATGTGACTCGGCGCAACCTGTGGATCGGCATCGCGTTCGGCGTGGTGGCCGCCTACGGGCAGGGCTTTGGGGCCGTGCTTAGCAGGAAGGGCTATGAAGTGGCAGCGCTGGCCGGTGATCACATCAACGGCATCAATGCCGCCTTTCAAAGGGCCATGGGCGGCGTGCTGGTGTCCGGCCTGTTTGTGTGCGTGGTGAAGCGCCGTGAACTCCTGCATCATCTGCACACGCTGATGGGCCGGCCGGCGGATGGCATCAAGCTCGCGCCTGTGAATCCCGACCGCTGGCGGAAAGGCTGGTGGCTGGTGGTGTTGAACGGGCTGGCCGGGCCCGCGCTGGGGGTCAGTTGTTACCAATGGGCGCTCAAGGATACGCCCACTGGCATTGTGCTGCCCATCGTCGCGTTGACGCCGCTGGTGGTGGTGCCGTTCACGATGTTCATGGAGGGCGAGAAACCCAGCAAGCGCTCCCTCGTGGGCGGGCTGGTGGCCGTGGCAGGGGCGGTGGCGCTGGCACGGCTGAAAAGCCCGGGCTGAATCTTCACGCATGCACCGGATAGCGCGCCAGGCCTTCGGCAATCAACTCCTTGAAGTGCGCCTGCATGTCGAGGTGTTCGATCACTGAGAACAGCGCCACCCAGTCCTTTTTGATGTCGCCCGGCTTGATTTTCTCCAGTTCATCCCAGGTCATCGCGGCCTGCTCCGCCCAGTCGTTGTCCAGCGCCCATGCGCTGTGAATCCACAGCAGGATGTCATCAAGTGACAGCCTCGTCCCGCCTTGCCGCCCATTCAACCGATGGAACAACAGGATGGTGAGGATGTTCGCAATGGCCTTGGTCTGGAGACGCGCGAGGTAGTCCTTGTAAAGCTCCCGCACCTCCGGCGCATAGCGTGTGTCCACCTCGCGCATGAGGACGTTCCATTCCGCGTAAAGCGAGCTGAGGACATCCTGTTTGGGGGCGAAGCCTTCATACAAGGCCACCAGGGCATCTGCGTTGGCATCATGCGCCTGCTCAGGTTTCCTGCATGTGTCATGCACCGGGGAGGCCAGCGCCTCCGCAAACTCGCGAAGCTTTGTCACGTCCTGCCGCTGGAGTTTGACGTGTTTTTTGCCGTTCTGATAACGGGCGATGTAGGCCTTCACCCGCTCGCTGTCCCCGTCGAGCACACCCTGCTGCACCAGGCGGTTGAGACATTCCGGCGTGGCAAGCGTGGCGTCCAGGTAGGCGGCCGCCGGAATCTCCGCCACGTATTGGTCGTGGAAGACACGGGCGAAACTCAGGAAGGCGGAAAGGTTGGCGTCAATCACCTTGGACACGGGGTCAATGCGCGACCAGATGGCAAGCACGGTGGCGGGCCACTTCAACGACTTGATCTGCTGCCGGTCCCCCCTGCGCTTGGCGGACGCCATCTGCCGTATGGGATCAATGACGTCGGAAAGGTGGTCGAGTTCCACCAGCGCAATGAAATCCTCCAGCCGCATCCGTTTGCTGGCCGAGGCGGAGGACAGCACCAGGGCGCCCAGCGTTTCACGGACCTTTTCCTCGCGTATCGAGTCGTCGGCCTGTTCCTCGGCATGGGCGAAGTGCTCGAAGATTTTGTGGAACTCCGCCGCCTTGATTTCCAGCACCTCCGCGCTCTCGGAAAGGACCACAGCCGTCCGGGTGCGCTGAAGTTTCTGTGTCTGGCGGAAGAGGGCGACCAGGCTGTCGCGCAGCTCGGGTTCCGGCGCAAACTCCTCCTCGATGTCATTCTCCGCCAGCCCCGGGTTCCAGGTGAAATACGCCCCGCTGTCAAATTCATGCCGCGTGGCCACACGGGCGCGCCGCCTCTCGGGGATCTGCCAGTAGGCCATGGCGGCGACCTCCGCGCCGAAGATCGCGCGCTCACCAAACAAATCCCCCGGCCCAAGGCGCTCGCCATCGCGGATGGCCCGGCCCTCCTCCGCCACAGACACCTCGCCGTCCATCACGATGTAAACCTTGTTGTTCTCCGGATTGCGCACGTCCTCGTCCTTGCGGAGGATCTGCTCGCCTTCGCCATGCCGGCGCAACGAGGCCACGCGCGCGATGCGGGCGGCCTGTCGTTCGTCCACATGAAAGGCCCGGTTTCTGAAGGCCTTGAGGCCCAGCAACCGGACCGCAAAGGCATCCATCCGCTGCTGCCGCACGCTGAACGGCTGCACTTCCACGACATCGAACGGCTCGAACCGCTGCAGGTCCGCCGCCTTCTGGGACACCGGCGAATGCACGGTCCACAAGGTCCCCCGGGATGCGTGCTCCGGAAAAACCCGCAGCAGGGCCGCCGGTGCGATGTGCACATTCTCCTCGCGCTCCTCGACATCGCCGCAATCCGCAACCAGGACATCCACACCGGATTGCGCCCCGAAAAAGTTCAGGAACTCATCGTATTGCGGATTGGCCTGCCCCCGGATCAGCCGGGGCGGCATGGAGGAATCCACCAGATAGGCAAAGACGCCCCCGGGAGTCGCCATCCGGACTGCATAAGTGGGCACAAAATGCCGTGTCCGCATGAGATGGCATTCCCACCCATCGTACGCCCCGCCCTGCAGGGTCACATGCTGGACCTCGCCATCCGCCTGCGGTGTGCGCCGGCTGTCCGTCATGCGGTCCGCCGGGCACAGGGGAAAGCGTTCCTCAAAGAAACCGGATGGCCTCGCAGTGTAAACGGACAACACCTCGATCATCTGCACATAGGCCGGAACGGCGCAGAGCATGCGCACAGGCGGCAGCGTGTCTCCAAGGGCCGCCCGGCGCGCCAGTTCCAGCATGCCCCCGAGATGATCGTAATGGACATGCGACTGGTAGATCACGTCCACGCGGTCCAGCAGCGACAACTCCGAAAGGTTGCGCACGGTCATTTCCGAAGGATCGACCAGCAGCATCCGGCCTTTGTGCACGATGGCAAAGTTGGTGAAATCCTCGCCAGACCCCACGTAAAGCGCATCGCCACTGCCAAAATCAATGACCCGCACGCCGTCGTCATTCATTGCCAGCAGGCCGCGCAACACACCCGCGCCCTTGGCCCGCCAGCGTCGAAACCCGGCCTCGACCGCCCGCAACGGCCGCACCCCGATGCGCGCCTCCGCACCGCCCTGCCGGACCAGCCATGCGTTACCCTGACGACACACCTCCACGGTCCGCCCCTCCTGCCCGTCACCGCGCACGAGGGAAATCACCTCGCTTCCCACCACGCGCACGTCGATCAACGAGGGCAGCTTGTCCCGCAGAATGACCTCGTCCGGGAAAGCGAGGCCCTTGCGCGCATCATAAAAGAGTCCCGGCGACTTGGTGAAGGAACGCGCCTGGTCAAAGGCCTCGGTCACACTTTCCAGTGCCGCCTCGCTGATCGGGCATGCCCCGGGGCTGCGTTCCCGAAAGGCCCTGATGCGCTCCTGAAACCATGCCTTGTCCGGGTGGATGAACGCATGGCGGACGATGTCCTGCACACGGCGGATTTGCGAGGCGTCAGGAACCAGCACGATGAGCTTGCGGCAGAGAAACACCGGCGCCGCCGGAGTCAGCAGGGGTTCAAACCCCTTGGCGCGCGCGCGGGCCAGTATCTGGTTGCGGTTCTCCAGCTCCTTCTCGGGCGCGCCCACGCCCCCACGCTCGAAGGTGAGAATGCGGCGGTTTTCGGCCGCCAGTTCCGCCCCAATCCCGTCCTGATGCGAGGCGCAGAACAGCTGCCGGAAAAAATAATGCTCGATCTTGGGCACGCAGCCCTGCCCGTCCAGGTCCACCAGCACCACGTCGGGAACGGGCTCCCAGCGCAGCGCAAGCTCATGGGCGGCCAGCGGCGCGCCCGCGCTCAACACAAAGGCGTCCTGACCGACCGCCATGGCGGCCAGCCCAAAAGGATCTAGCCCGACGTTGGAATCCGGCGGGGTCACTTGCGACAACAAACATGCCCCATGAAAGATTGTCCCGAAGCCGGATGATTATACGCCTCCCGGCACGACTGGTGTTGGAGTTCGTGCGCTGACATTTTGTGGGCGCAGTGTGACCTGCGAGGCCGTTATTGGGCAAGCACGGTGTCCGCCCCCCGGCGCGTCCGCGTCTTCAGCCTGCGCGCGGCGTCTTCCAGCATCCGCAGTTCCCCGCCGGAAAGGGCCACCCCACCATAACGGCTCCTGCAAAACGCCTCGGTCAACAACTCCAGTTCCGCCGACGCCGGATGCCCAGCCCCGGTCAACTGCCCCAGAAACTCGTGCGGCGTCGCCTCGGGCCGCTTGCAATGTCCCTGCCGGGACAATGCCCGCAGGGCTTCGCCATAAAAGTGCCGGGCATACTCCTCCCGACGCCCCCGCCCGAAGCCCCATCGCACCCGGCGGAATGGACGCCGCCACAACACCCACACGATGCCGCCCATCCCGGCCACCACCGCCCCCAGCCATGGCAGACTGGCCTGGAGCCAGTCCACCGCGCCCCCAATCACCGCACCCGTGCGGGTCAGCAATTCCCTCTGCGTCGGCACGTCATAGTTCACGATGTTCAGATACCAGATGACATCGATGGCGTGCAGCAGGTCGGCAAAGAACGAATCCGGCAGCTCCATCGAGCCGCGCGGCGTGGCATCGAATTCCACCCAGCCGATGCCCTCGAACCACGCCTCCGTCCACGCATGCGCATCCCGGTAGCGCACATTGCGCCAGCCGGTGAATTCGTTCGGACGCCCCGGCACGTAGCCCACCAGCACACGGCTGGGGATCCCCTCCATGCGCAGCAACAATGCCAGCGCACTGGCGAACCGCTCGCAATGTCCACGCCGTTCCTCCAGCAGAAACTCCTCCAGCGCATTCACCCGCTTCAATTCAGGAGCGCCCAGTTGATACTGGAACGTGTCCCGCAGGTGCGCCTCCAGCCGGTGCGCCTTGTCGATGGGCTCCTGCGCGCCGGCCACCTGCTGGTCCAGCCACGATCGCAGCCGCGCGGACGGCGCCTCCACCTGCGTGTAACGCCTGCGCAACTGATACGGCAGATGTTCCTGGATGGGTTCGAGCCGCGTCCAATACTCGTAAAAATTGTTCCCCGTGTTCCACATGGAGACGGTTTGAACGGTCCCGTCGAGGTCGAGAAAGGCGTCCCTGAAAAACTTCCCGCGCAGATGCAGCACATGGCCGTCGATCGGCAGCAACCGGTCGATCACGCGCGAATCCTTCACCCGCACGCGGCGTGGCAGCAGTTCCTCCGGCGGCTGGAAATTCGTGGGAAAACGACGCACCATCACGGGGCGTTCCTCCGGCTTCCACGTCCGGCCATCGAAAACCGGCAACGCCAGCGCACGCAGGTAATGCACATTGGTGCCCTCGATCTGGAGCAGCACGGAACTGGACTGCAGGAAGCCGCCCTGCGAAGGGTCCATCACCGCATTGGCCAGCGTGCCGTCCGCCCCGCCGCGACGCAGCTGGATGGGCGTCCCGATCAACCCCCGCGGAAACAGCAGGAACAAAACAACCATCACCACCACCAGCACCGCCATGCCTGCCAACGAGGGCCGGAAACGACCCGGAGCGGATGCATTGACCGGGAAACGGTCCTGCTCGGACTCCGCGAGCATGCGCGGGATCAGCAGCAGCGCCGCCACCAAAACCAGCAGGAACCGGTAGTCCAGCACCACCGTGCAGGCCACGCCCAGATGCAGGAAGCCAATCAGCACGGATTGCGTCCGCTCCCGTTCGCCCAGCGCACGCGGCAGCCGCACCAGTTGGAGAAATGCCAGCCCATGTCCCAGAAAGAAGTGCGGCGTCTGCTGCGGCATCGAACCGGCAGCCACGCCAAAGACACACCCCGCAAACAACGCCAGCCCGTCGATGCGGCGCGTCCACCGTGAAAAATCCACCTGGAATCGCAGCACCGCCCACCACGCCGCCACATACAGGAACAGCAGGGCGTAGCCCTCCCACGCCAGCGACTGGCAGACCAACCCCAGCAGGATGAATTGATGCCGCGCGTTTCTCATGACACATGCTCGATCGAATGCGGACCGTAGCGATGCTGGACCACCCCGGCGGGCAGCGGCACGGCCCCGTGCGACTCCGGCAGATACACCGCCACCCTGCGACGCTGCCCCGCCAGTGCCTCCAGCAAGGCGAGCACATCCTTGGTGCACGCCGTCACCACAAAACACAGGGACGCTCGGGTTGAACATCTGCCCGCCGCCTCACGCAACCGCCCCGCCTCCAGACAACCCGCCGTCACCTGCAGTCGCGCGAGGTCGTCCAGCGTTTTCTGCCCGTCATCGAATGGCGGCACCAGCGTCATCTCCATCCGCGCCAGATCGATCCATTCCACGTGATGCCCCTCGTCCAGCGCGGCGAACACCAGCGATCCCGCCGCCCTCAGGCAGTCATCCAGCACCTGTCCGTCGCCCGTGTGTCCGGCGTCCACGATCATTGCCACGCGCCCTGACAATTCCTCCTCAAAGGTTTTCACCATCAGGTCCGCACCCTTCGCCGAGCTTTTCCAGTGGACATGCTTGAAGGGATCGCCCGGTTGGAAGGGGCGCACACCGGCGAACAGCGCACCCGAGGAGGTCTGCCCCCTGCCACCATGCTTGCCTCCCACCACGGCATCAAATCCAGCCGCAGCCGGCGGCAGCGTGTGAAACACCGCCGGGTGAACCACCACCTCCCCGTCCATCGCCAGAGGACGCGATGCCTTCACCAGACCGAACGGTGCCGTGGATGCCAGGCGCAGGTCCTTGAGCGCGTAAACACCCCGCCGCAGATACACCAGATCCGGCACCCCGTGC
>CAYQCZ010000052.1:0-873 GCA_964415955.1 uncultured Verrucomicrobiota bacterium
ACCGGCTGTGGGCCGCGCTGCAGCGCGCGTCGCACATCGTGAGGGACCGACAGCTCCCCTGGGACCGCGAAGATCCGCGTCGGTGGGGCACCTCGACGCTGCCGAACGGACAGATGCTGTTGCTGCCCTTCGTGGAAAAAGTCTTCAGCACCGTGCGGGTGTTCTTGTAGGAGCAATGCTCGCTCCACATGACCGAGAAGATGCCCAGCTCGGTGTAGCTCGGTTCGCGCCCGAGGATTTCCTTCAACTGCGCGTATTCGTCAGGCGTGAGGTTGTGCTTGGCAACCAGTTCTGGAGTGATGGCGGGATCGGTCATGGGAAATAATGGAAAATCGCTTGTCAGCCGGGAAGGTGCAGATCAAGTCCGTTGAAACGGCTGAATCCTTTGTCGAAAGTAACGAACTGTGCCGGAATACACGTGGCAAATGCCGCGAGATAAGCATCCGTCCAGCGCGAGTGCGAGGGGGAATCCAGTTCGGAAAAGCTGCGGAACACAGGTTCGATCCCCGGTGGTTCATCGAGGAACATCACTCGGGAATCATCGGCCAGGACATCACAGGCCTTCCATGCTTCGGCTTGTGTCTGGACGTTTTCGCCCATGATGCGTGCGTTTGTCAGATGCCGCAGCAAGGCCATCTGAGTGACGCGGCACAGCGCGCAGGACCGTTCGAGTTGCGTGTTGAACCAGTCCCCGGCGGCGGCGTGATGCGAATGCCCGTCCACGGTGATGGCGAGCCAGATGTTCGCGTCCGGCAGTTTAATCCCAGAGGCTGGCATCTAGTTCTTCCGGAGTCGGATTGATTTTCTTGGAGCCGGGCTTGCAGTGAATGATGGGAAGCTGCACACGTCGGCGAACAGGCGGTTGACTGTTCG
>CAYQCZ010000052.1:883-2052 GCA_964415955.1 uncultured Verrucomicrobiota bacterium
ATCCTTGTCCGGCAGGATCGTCAGGAGGCCACGTCCAGATTCGGGCAAGGCACCGGGTTCCTTGGCCGTCATGCGTCCGTGGTCAAACTCCACTTCGAGTGTCGTGTAACTCATGGCGAAAGCATACTTGAACTCCGCAACGCCACAAGACCGTGCTGGAGGCGGGGTCTGGCAACAAGTTCTGGAGTGATGGCGGGATCGGTCATGAAATGCTGATCACTATGGTCTTTGCAGTTTCGCGAATCGTGACTGTTTAAGTTTAAACGGGATAGTGTGAACAATGCTTGGCTTCGGCATTGTATCGCCTCTCTCAAACATGACTTCAATGTGCATATAAAGGGCATCCTCCATGAGAGCGATCACTTCTGATTTGGAAGACCCGGCTGCGACACACCCCGGAAAATCCGGCGCGTAGGCGCTGAACCCCGACTTCCCTGTTTCAATGATGATTGGATATTGCGCCTTCACGTAGGTTGGCCTGCTCTAAAATGCTGAGCAGTGATTGTTGATTTAGTTGGCGCTTTGGTTTTCCAGAGAGAGTGATAATGCCTTCCTTTGTTGGGTGCTGGAGCGTCACGGATTTTTCTGACCAGTGAACGCCATGCCAACCGTCGTCGATTAGGCGCTGCTTGACCTCTTCAATGCTCATACCCATTCCTACGCAGCCGCCTTCCTCTCCTGCATCGCCGCAAACATGCTCTCGAAAATCCATTTGCCGTCGTCGCTGCCCAGCAAGCCTTCGCAGGCGCGTTCGGGGTGGGGCATCAGCCCGGCGACATTGAAGCGTTCATTGGCGATGCCGGCGATGTTCAGCAGGGCGCCGTTGGGATTCGCGGCGTCGGTCAGTTCCCCCGCAGCGTCGCAATACTGCCAGAGGATCTGGTTGTTGGCCTTGAGCTGCGCCAGTGTTTCCTCATCGGCGAAATAGCAGCCTTCGCCGTGGGCAATCGGCACGCGCAGGTTCTTGCCCTCGGGAATCTTGCTGGTGAAAGGCGTGGAGCGGTTGGCCGTGCTGAGGTGCACGTGTTCGCAGTGGAATTTCAGGTCGCGATTGCGCACGAGCGCGCCGGGGAGCAGATGCGCCTCCGTGAGGACTTGAAAGCCGTTGCAGATGCCCAGCACCAGCCCACCATTCTCGGCGAACTGTTTCACCGCCTGCATGACCGGGC
>CAYQCZ010000052.1:2062-13542 GCA_964415955.1 uncultured Verrucomicrobiota bacterium
TGAACCGCGCGATGGCCCCGCAGCGAAGGTAATCGCCGTAGCTGAATCCGCCGGGGACGATCACAGCCTCGGCAGCCCCGAGCGAAGTGACCTTGTGCCAGACGAGGTCCGCCGAATGGCCGAGCGCGCGGATGGCGTGCACGGCGTCCTGGTCGCAGTTGCTGGCGGGAAATTGAAGGACGGCGATGTGCATTTCAAAAACAGTAATCAGTATTCAGTGAACCAGTATTCAATAAACAGTGATCAGTTGTCAGAGGTAGGTGCTGTCCGTTTGGACTGGTTACTGCCCACTGATCACTGATTACTCGCCCCTCAATCAGCGATCTCCAGTTTGTAATCCTCGATCACCGGGTTGCTGAGCAGCTTGTGCGCAGCGTCGTTGATGGCCTTGTGGGCGGCTTCCTTGTCCGTGCCATCGGCCAGGTCGATTTCGATGTATTTGCCGATGTGAACCCCGGTGACGCCGGTGTAGCCCATGTGCGCCAGGGCGCTTTCCACCGTCTTGCCCTGGGGGTCGAGCACGGCCTTTTTCGGAGTGATGATGATCTTCGCTTTCATGTCGGAACGAGTGGCCGCGATGCACGCGGAGCGGGGATGTTGGGCAAAGGGGTGGGGCCGCGCCAGAACTTTTTGGCTTCACGACAGGCACCCAGGACGGGCAATACATGCGCCTCATGCGAATGCGCCGCACCAGCCATGGCCTGCTGCCGTTTCTCGCCGTCCTCTGGATGGCCTGGAACACCTGTGCGCACCAGCCGGGCCTCAGTTACCTGAGCCTTCAGGCCGGGTCGGAAGGGATTCAAGGCAGGCTGGATGTCTCACTGCGCGATGTGGAATACGCCGTTGGACTGGATGTGGACAACAACGGGTCTGTCATCTACGAGGAACTGCTGAGCCGCCAGCCTGCGATTGGTGATTATGTCCTCAAGAACCTTGCATTGCGTGCGGGTGAAACAGCGCTTCCCATCACCATCGGCGAGCACAAGGTGGCTTCCGACCAGGATGGCATCTATGCCGTGGTCGAATTCTCGGCGAATTGGGAGTCGCCGCCCCGCATGCTGGAGGTCGCGTGCCATCTGTTCAGCGAAATCGACCCGAATCACCGCACGCTGATGCAGCTTGTGTTCGAGGACGAGGCCCGCACCGCTGTTTTCCGCATGGATGACCCGCAGCTATCCTTTGAGCTGGCCAAGCCCAGCAAAGGCGAGCAGTTCCGTGAATTCCTCCGGGAAGGCGTGTGGCACATCTGGACCGGCTATGATCACGTGCTGTTCCTGCTGGCCTTGCTGCTGCCCTCGGTGTTGAAGCTCAACGCAGGCAAATGGGAGGGCGTGGACCGGTTGAGACCCGCCCTGGTGAATGTGGTCAAGGTGGTGACGGCCTTCACCATCGCGCATTCCATCACGCTGAGCCTCGCCGTGCTGGAACTGGTCTCCATGCCATCGCGTCTGGTGGAATCCATCATCGCCGCCTCCGTGGCCGTGGCGGCCTTGAACAACTTCTATCCAGTCTTCCGTGACCGCACATGGCTGCTGGCCTTTTGTTTCGGCATCATCCACGGCTTCGGCTTCGCCGGTGTGATGGGCAAGCTGGAGCTTCCGGCAAATGCCCTGGCGCTGGCGCTGGTCAGCTTCAATCTGGGTGTGGAACTGGGGCAGCTCGTCATCGTCGCCGTCTTTGTCCCCGTGGCCTTCAGACTGTGCCGAAAGGACATTTACCGGATTCACGCCATGAGATATGGCAGCCTTGCGATTGCCCTGCTGGCCTGTTTCTGGATGTTCGAGCGGATCTTCGGGGAATGATCAGGATTCATACCTGATCGCCACTCACTTTGCAGTTGTCACCTTTCACGTTGAGGTCCCATATAGCCGCGCGTCGTCATGCGTTTCCTCATGCTCAACTGGCGTTGCCCGTCCAATCCCAAGTCGGGCGGCGCAGAGCGGGTCACCCGGGCCTACCTTGCGGCGCTCGTCGCGCGCGGACATGAAGCCGCATGGTTTGCCTTCGATTACCCCGGTGCCAAACCCAAGGAAACCATCGACGGCATTCAGATCATCCGCAGTGGCGGCGCGGGATCGGCCTTCCTGCACGCACGTCGATGGTGCCGCTCGCAACCACCGTTCGACCTCGTGATCGACCAGCACCACGGCATCCCGTGGTATGCGCCATGGTGGTGCGGCACACGCTGCGTGGCCTACATTCATGAAGTGCTGGGGCCGATCTGGGACTCGTTCTATCGCTGGCCCATGAGCGGGATCGGACGGTTTCAAGAACGCTGGACACACTGGCTTTATCGCGGCGTCCCATTCTTCACCGCCAGCAGCGCCACCAAAGCCACGTTGCACGGGCATGGTGTGCGTCAGGTGCAGATCATCCCCTACGGTGTCCACACACGCGCCCTGCCTGCCTTGGAAGCAAAGCCTTTCAAACCGCCTTTCAAACTCATCACCGTGTCCCGGCTTGCACCCAACAAGCGCGTGGACCATGCCATGCTCGCGCTCTCACAACTCAGCCAGCGGGGGGTGGATGCCCGGCTGACAATCGTGGGCGGCGGCGAGATGGAATCACCATTGCGAGAACTGCAGGCGGCACTGGGAATGACAGACCGGGTCCGCTTCACGGGACCGGTCAGTGAACAGGAGAAAGACGACCTGCTGCGCGACCATCATCTGCTCCTCCACACATCGCAGCGCGAAGGCTGGGGGCTGAACGTCATCGAAGCCAATGCCATGGGCACGCCCGCAGCCGTTTATCCAGTGGCCGGACTGATCGAATCCACCTTGAACAACGAAACAGGCGCGGTGTCCAAAGAGGAATCACCGGCATCCCTCGCGGATCGGATTGCCGAAATCGCCGCTCGCCCTGAAGAATATGAACGCTGGCGCGTCGCAGCGTGGGAGCGTGCGAAAACTTTTCACTGGGACAAAGTGCTCCCGCTGGCCTGTGACTGGCTGGAACAACAGGCTGCCAAACCAACGGACCGCAGATGAACATCCTTGTCGTCCACAACTCGTTGATGGATTCGCGGTCCATGTCCGGTGTGCTCAAGCACTATGCCGGCATGGCGAACGCATGGATCGAGGCCGGCCATCCCACGGACTTTCTCGTGGCGCGCGCGGGCTTTCCGCAATTCCAGTCGCTTTGCCCCAAGGCGGGCCTGGTCAGCAGCGACAACCTGTTTGATGCGACCAAGTATCTTTCCAAGACCTCTCGGTATTTCCCGGCCTATGCGTGGCGTTGCATCACCGCGCACACGGTGAGGCTTCCTCGCCGTTACGATGTCGTCTATGCCAGCGGCCAGTTCATCGTGGACGTTTATTGCACCCGCGTGCTGGCGAAGCGGCTGGGCGTGCCGTGGGTGGCCAAGATTCAGCACGTGCTGCACTCGCAGCCGAAACGGCATGGTTTCATCAACAAGCTCTTCCTCGACAGCGAACGTCTGGCCGCGCGGTGGATGAACCGGCATGCCGCCGGAGTCATGTGCCTGAGCGGTGTCGTGGCAAACGATTACAGAAAACTTGAGGAAAGCCTGGGGCTGACACCGACGAAAACCATCCAGGTGGGCTGCGGCATTGATGTGCAGACATTGCAGTCCGTGCCGCCAACGGCGAAGGAATTCGATGTGGCCGTGCTTGGCCGTGTGCATGAGCAAAAGGGTGTGTTCGATCTGCCGCACGTGTGGAAAAAAGTGCTGGCCGCCCGTCCGGACGCAAAGCTCATCGTGATCGGCGAAGGACCCCATCGCGACGCGGTGCAGGCGGAGTTTGAACGGCAGGGCATGGCCGCCACGGTGACGTTCACCGGCGGTGTGGACGAGGACACAAAGAACCAATTTCTGGCGAAATCACGGATCGGCCTGAGTCTGAGCTATGAAGAAGGCTGGGGATTGTCCGTGACCGAATTCCTCGCCATGGGCCTGCCCGTGGTCGCCTACAAACTGCCGGTGTTCGAGCAGGTGTTTCCCGGCCAGCTTGTGGATGTGCCATTGGGCAGTCGCGATGATGCGGCCAGGCGGTTGCTGGAACTGCTCGGTGATGACGAACGCCAGCAAACGCTCGGCAGGAACGGCCGTGAGTTCGCCCGCACGTATGACTACCGGCACATTGCCACGGAGGAACTGGCCGTGCTATCAAGCTGTGTGAACCAGACGCCGTGACACTTGCGGCGTGACGGTCCCCACCATGCACCCGCGAACGCACAACCCGTTTCTCCGAACCAGCCTCCATGCCCTGCTGGCCTGCCTGTGTCTGGTATGGATCCAGACCCCGGCCTCACAGTGCAATTTTTTGGTGATCATCTCAGATGATCAACGCCCGGACACCATCCACGCACTGGGCAATCGCGACATCCGCACGCCGAACCTCGACCGCCTTGCTCAACGGGGCATCAGCTTCACACGCGCCACATGTTCAAACCCGCACTGTGTGCCCAGCCGGGCGGAGATACTGACCGGTGCGAGCGGGTTCCGAAACGGCGTCTGGTCGGCAAGTCTCAAACTGCGGCAGGACGTAACTTTCTGGGCCGATGCCATGCGGAGTGCGGGTTATCACACATGGTATTCCGGCAAGTGGATGAACGATGGATCGCCGAAGACGCGGGGTTATGAGGAAACACGCGGACTCTTCAGCAGCGGTGGTGCGCGCGGCCAGCCACTGACACATCCCACGGACCACAAGGGCGCACCCGTCACCGGCTACAACGGATGGACGTTCAAGACGGACGCCGGCGAAGTGGAATTGGAGAAGGGCGTTGGCCTGACACCCTGCACGAGCCGTCACATTGCCACGGCAGCAGTTGAATTGATCATCCGAAAACCTGAAAGGCCCTTCTTCCTCCACGTGAACTTCACTGCGCCGCATGACCCGCTGCATTTTCCCGCAGGATACGAGCGAAACTACGATCCCGACAAACTGCCTGTGCCGAAGAATTTCCTGCCGGAACATCCCTTTGACCATGGAAACCTGAAGGGTCGCGACGAGCAGTTGCTGCCGTGGCCGAGGACGCCGGAGGCCGTTCGCCGCGAACTGGCAGCGTATTATGCGGTGATCGAGGACATGGACGCGCAGATCGGGCGCATGATCAAAGCCCTGGATGACACTGGCCAGTCTGACAGGACAGTGGTGATCTTTTCCAGTGACCATGGACTGGCGCTGGGGAGTCATGGATTGATGGGCAAACAAAACCTCTACGAGCACTCGATCAATGTGCCGCTCATCATCAGCGGCCGGGGCATTGCCAGAGGGCGTCGCACGGCCGCCCAATGCTATCTGCGCGACCTTTTCCCAACCGCCTGTGAACTCGCAGGCATACCGATTCCTGAAAGCGTGCAGGGCAAGAGCCTGCTGCCGGTGCTTCAAGAAAGGTCCGCCACCATCCACCCCGAAGTGTATGGGCATTTCGACCAGGTTTCGCGCATGGTCCGGGACGATCGCTGGAAACTGATCTGGTATCCGCAGATCGACAGGCTCCAACTCTTCGATCTGGCCCGTGATCCGCACGAACTGAAGGATCTTTCCGCAGAACCGCGGCAGAAGGATCGGGTCGCCCGGATGCGTGCCAACATGGAAACGTGGTTCAGGTCGCAGGGTGATCCTGTGTTCATCAAACCGGACTGAGCGCATTCGATTCAAGCCTGGCAGTTCCATCCAAACTGCATGATTTCAGGCAGTTGATTTCGGACACCTGTCACTTTCCCCTTTGAAGTTGAAACCCCGCTGACTACGCTGCGGCATGGCTCGCAGAGAGACGAAACCCATGGCTGAACCGCGCCGGCATGATGTGCTGGGCGTGGTGTTTCTGCTGCTGGCGTTCCTGCTCGGCATGGCCCTGATTTCCTTCACACCCAGGGACATTTCTTATCTCAGCGAAGGAAAAGTCTATAATGACTCCGCCCACAACTGGGTCGGGCGATGGGGCGCGTATTCCGCTTTTGGTTTCTTCTGGGTGTGTGGTGCGGCGGCGTTCGTCCTCCCGCCCTTGATCATGATTTACGGCCTGGCGAACCTCCTCCAGCCGCTGGCCTATCTGCGGCGCAAATGGCCATGGGCCGTGGTGCTGGGCCTCACCTGCATGGGCGTGCTGGATTTGTATAAGGCGTTCTTCGAGGAAAACTTCACCCGCAAGCTGGAACTGCTGAGCCCGGGCGGGTTGATCGGTCACACGTTGAACTCGGTGCTGTTCAATCATCTGGGACTTCCCGGCAGCACGCTCATTTTCCTGGGACTCTATCTGGTCAGCTTTCTTTACCTCACCAACTTTCCGCTCGGCGAGTGGATGCATGCCGCCTGGGACCGCCTGACGGCCAGACAGCCGGAGACAGTTTTCCAAGCCGGTGAAACCGAGGAGAACCTGAGCAAACGCGCCCGAGAACTGGAAAAGAAGGCGCAGAAGCTGCGTGAGCAGGCCGCCGAGGTGGAGGCCGAGGAATCCGTCCGGTCCGGCCTCGGTGCCGATTTGCAGCCTGTGCCCCCGCCCAACATCCGCGACCTTTCAGTGCCCGAAGCCAAGCCGCAGGGGAAGGATTCCAAACGCAAGCCAAAGATGACCGAGGTGGAGGAGCCTGCGTTGGAAACCGGCGAGGTCATCTCAGGCCGTGAAATCGCCGCAGCCACCACCGCGGACATTCTCGGCTCATCACCCACGCCCATGGAAACCAGCTCCAAGTCTGCGGATGGCGAACGCAGCACGGGCGAGGAAGAAGCGGCCACCAAGGATCAGGTTGCCGAACCTGTTGCTTCGGAGGTTGGTGCTGACGCTGCGGCGGCTGTCGAGCCCGCACCCGTTCCTGTGCCGGTTCGACCCAAACCCCAGCCGCGCAGGCCCAAGCCCATCAGCGTTGCGTCCACGCCCACTATTGGAAACTACAAGCTGCCGCCCATCGATCTCCTTCAGGAAGCCGATCCCAACATCAAGCCCACCGAGACCAAGGAGGAATTGATGGCCAGGGCGCGGCTCATGCAGCAGACGCTGGCACAGTTCGGCATCGAGGTGGAGCCGGGTGACATCACCAAGGGACCGACCATCACGCGTTATGAGCTGCACCCTTCCCCGGGTGTGAAGCTGGAGAAAATCGCCGGCTTGTCCAACAACCTGGCTGCCGCGCTGAAGGCCGAACGCATTCACATCCTCGCGCCAGTTCCCGGCAAATCCTCCGTGGGCATCGAGGTGCCCAACGCCATCAAAACCAAGGTCATCATGCGCGACCTGCTCGAATCGGACGAGTGGCGCAACACCAAGGCACGAATTCCACTTGCGCTGGGCAAGGACGTTTATGGTCATCCGATCATTGCCGACCTCGCAGAGATGCCGCACATGCTGATCGCGGGCTCCACAGGCTCCGGCAAATCCGTCTGCATCAATTCCATCGTCGCCTCGTTGCTCTACAAGTTTTCGCCTGACCAGCTGCGCTTCGTCATGATTGATCCCAAGGTCGTGGAGCTTCAGCAATACAACGCGCTGCCGCATCTCGTCGTGCCCGTGGTCACGGATCCAAAGAAGGTCATTCTCGCATTGCGCTGGGTCGTCAACGAGATGGAGAAGCGCTATCAGATCTTTGCCAAGGTGGGCGTGCGCAACATCAGTTCCTTCAACTCGCGCCCCAAGAACAAGCCCGTTAAGCAGGCCGAGCCCGAGCTGCCATTGATGGCCCGCAAGGAGAAGATCGAGGCTGGTGCCGACGGCTTTGCCGTGGAGGTGGACGAGGAGATCGTGGTGCCACGGGACGAGGACATCATCATCCCCGAGAAACTTTCCTACATCGTGGTGATCATTGATGAACTGGCGGACCTCATGCTGGTCGCGCCCGCCGACGTTGAAATGGCCATCGCCCGGATCACACAAATGGCCCGTGCCGCCGGCATCCATTGCATCGTCGCCACACAACGCCCCTCGGTGGACGTCATCACGGGCGTCATCAAGGCGAACATTCCCGCGCGCATCGCCTTCCAGGTGGCCAGCCGTGTGGACTCACGCACGATTCTCGATGCCATGGGTGCCGACAAACTGCTGGGCAAGGGCGACATGCTCTTCCTGCCGCCTGGCAGCGCCAAGCTGAACCGCGCCCAGGGTGCGCTCATCACCGACCAGGAATTGCAGGGTGCCGTGGACTTCATCGCGCAGCAGGGCAAGCCCAGCTACGAAATGGAAATCCACAACGCGCTTCAGAAAATGCCGGACAGCGTCGGACAGGGTTTCGAGGTCACGGAATCGGGCTGCGGCGAGGACGAAAAGATCATTCAGGACTGCATCGAGGTCATCCGCAGCGAGCAGAAGGCCAGTGTGTCCCTGCTGCAACGTCGCCTGCGCCTCGGCTACGGACGTGCCGCACGCATCATGGACGAACTGGAAGGACGCGGCATCGTCGGCCCCAGCAAGGGTGCCGAACCGCGGGACATCCTCATAGACCTCGATGGCGGCGGCGCGGATGGCATGGGCCAGCAGGCGACAGCAGGTTGAGCTACGAAGGGTGGATGAGAGGTTGCGGCCTCAATGTCTCAAGTCCGCCCTCTGTGTGAGGTATTGAGCCTGAACCATCTGGTCCAACGGCGTTTTCAAAAGCCACAAGGCCTGTTCATCGCTGAGGGAATGCCTTGGGCTTGGGGGAAGCCGTTTGATCATTTCGATGCTCTTCTCTGTCGAATAACCGCCTTCCGCACGCGTTTGAATCTCTGCCAGCATTCTCAGCCATGCCCTCCACTGTGGGACATTCATTCGGGTGTAGTGTCCGGATATGGACTCCATTTCTGGCGTTGGTGAAATCAGGGCGAGCATCTGCTCGTAAGCATGCACAATCCCCATCAAATCCTCTGTCAATGTCCGGACTTCAGGCGGGGCTGTGGATTCAACCTTCACGTAAGCATTGGTGTCGTTTCTTAGATTTCGAAGGCGCTCGGCATGGTCCCATCGGAGGCGGTTGCGTTCGTTGAGAATGTCACGAACACGCTGCACTGCGGGAACATCCACCATGCCGTCTTCAAGACGCAGAAAGGGATAAAGTTCCGCCACCTCCTGTGCGGTGTAAGTGCGCCCATCGGCAGGCAATCCGAGCATGGGTGTCACACGCATGCCCGCCAGTTTCCAAAGCAGCTCACGGCGGCTTTCATCTACCGTGTAGCGCGCCGCTGTCGTTGCAACCGGAGGCTGGTTTGCCTCGGGTGGCCGCTCGATGTCTCGCTGAACAAAGTCAGCGCCAAGGCGAGATTGGCTGGTGTTGATGGAGGGACTGGAGTTGACCTGCTCTGAAGGTGATCGCTGCTCCGCCCGATGCTCGGGTGCCTGCGGCGAACTTGTTGAGCGCCTCGCCAGCAGGATGGCCAAAGTGACGGACAAACCCATGATGCAAATGGCCCATGTTCTCACTGAGGACATTGCATTCATGACACGACTGATACCCCCCACGATAAACTTGTCAACAGCTACTCTTACCTCGCTTTGATAACAAGCAGCACTGCTTTCAGTCTGCCCTCTGAGCCGGCTTCGTTCGCGCCAAATCCAGTGTCACATTGTCGAACATCTCACCCTTGGCATCCACGGCATCGACGTTGGCCGTGCCTTCGGGCTTTAGCGTGACGTGGAAGAGATGGCGCCGTGGCTCCGCTTTCGCCAGATACCATGCCTCCTCCAATGAGGGCACGGTGCGCGTGTTCACACCCCAGGCGCCGTCACCCAGATAGAGGATGCCGTTGGAGTCATCGCGCTTGTGATCGCGGATGCGATGGGTGCGCTTGTAGTTGTGGTGATCGTTCTCGAACACGGCAGACACACCATGCTTCTCAATGATTGGCAGCCAGTTTTTGCGGATTTCCACCGCGCGCGCACTGTCACAGGGCAGTTTTCCCTTCTCGGCCTTGGCCGTGCCATAGGCCGGATAATGATAGCAGGCGAAGACGAACTGCTGACCAGTCCGTGCTGCCAGCGACTTGTCGAGCCATGACGCCTGGGCGCCGGCAATGGGCGTGGTGTGGCCGGAATCCAGCACAATGAACGAAAGGTAGCTTCCAAAATCCAGGGCGAAATTCGGCCGTCCTTCCGGCAGGGTGAACAGGCTGTAGAACTGCCGCGCGTCATCGGGGATCTTGCCGTTGTAACCACCCTTCACCTCGTGGTTGCCAATGGCCACGATCATCGGCACCAACCTCCCACCCTTGCCCCGCACGAGCTTCGTCCATGATTGCAGCCAGTCGATCCAGCGTGCGGCGTCCACATCGTTTGCATAGGCCAGATCGCCGCCCAGCAGCGCGAAATCAGGGTCGAGCTTCCCCGCCTGGGTGTTCATGGCATCCACAAACTCACGGCTGTGCATCATGTCGCCACCGGTGACAAACCGCACGGGTCGGGTCAAAGCCGCGGGCATGGTGCGAAACTTTTCCACTCCTTTGTTGTCCTTGGGCGGCTGGTCGCCGATGGCAAATTCGTATGCCGTGTCAGGCTGCAACCCGGTGAGTTCCACACGGCGCACCTGGAGCGTGGACGGTTCCATCCTGCCGTGTGTGCCCGTTTGTGGATGCCATTCCTTGGAGCCTGCGGTGCGATGCCAGACCCTGGCAGGTGTGCTCTCGTATAAATTCACCCAGTTGACGGTCATTGTGGTGGCCGGGTCGCGCTGCCAGGTGAGAAAGAGTCCGATCAGGTCGCTCTGGGCCTGGGCGCAGAAGGCGAAGGCCAGCGAAAGGATCCAGATGAATGGCAGAGATTTCATGATGCCGCGCACATTCCGCGATTCTCCAAAAGACGGCAAGTCCGCTGTCAGAAACCGGCTCCAGCGATGCTTGTCCGCAACTTTGGGCCGGTCAGTGGTCTGCTTTTGCGCCCGGCCTTCCGTCCGTTGCTTCTGGAAGCGCCAGGGCGAGGGCTGTCGTTGCCCAGCCTGCAGCGGTGATCGAGATGAACTGGTCCTCGCCGTGAGGATAACCGGATTCGTAATGGGTCTGGATGGGCTTGCTGCGCGTCGCAACATGCCACGAACCGTCCGTTTTCTGTTCCTTCACCAGCCAGGACACTCCACGCTGAAAACCTTCATCCCCGGCGTCCACGCCGCCGGCCTGGCGCAGTGCGGTGAGTGCGGTGGCAGTCGCATACGCATCGCTCCCCATGTCGCCGAACTGGGCCCAGCCTCCATCGGATCTTTGCGATTCAAGCAGTTCGCGGGTTGCGTTTCTGAGCGCCGCTTCGGGTGCGTCCAGACTGGCCAGCAGTCGCAGCCGGAACACGCGATCCTCGGTTGACTTTGCGGGTGTCTTCAGCGCCCATGCCCGCAGTCTCTCGAACCGACGGGCGGTGTGTTCACGCAGTTCAGGGGTGCCGTAGGTTTTCAACCCGCGCACCGCAACATAACTGACCGCAAAGTGGCTTTCCTCGGTGGGTGGGCGGACGGTCTGCACCTTCCAGTGAACCTGATCGTTCTGCCAACCGGCCAGATAAGTGGTCAATGCGGAGGTGGTTTCGTCCGCCTTCCATCCGCCGTTCTCAAGCGTCCAGAGCGC
>CAYQCZ010000053.1:0-13273 GCA_964415955.1 uncultured Verrucomicrobiota bacterium
GCCGCGCTCAAGTCACTGAACTACCGCGTGATCGCCGCCGGTGATTCCTACAACGACACCACCATGCTGGCCGAGGCGGACGTGGGCTTCCTGTTTCATGCGCCGGAGAACGTCATCCGGGAGTTCCCCCAATTCAAGGCGTTTGGGGATTATCCAGAACTGCTCTCCGCGATGAAAGCCGAGCTGGGGTGACACGCCCCCGGCTGCCGTCCCCACCCGGAACGCAGAAAGTGTTGTTCAGCCGGGAACAATTGGATTGACCATCGTGCGAAATCCGCCTTTGGTTGCTCACCCTTTTTCCGGCCCGGCGGACGCCGTGCCAGCAGGCATCAACAAACACAGGCAACAAACGCGACATGTCATCCGAATCCTCCAACAAATCCGCCCAATACATGACCCTGCTGGCCGCGTTTCTCGGCTGGATGTTCGATGGTTTTGAGATGGGGCTGTTTCCACTGATCGGCGGTCCGGCCTTGAAGGACCTGCTGGGTGCCGGGGCTTCCCCCGAGGAGGCGGCAGGCTGGTTTGGAGCGATCATCGCCGTCTTTCTCGTGGGGGCGGCCAGCGGCGGTGTGTTGTTCGGCTGGCTCGGTGACAAGATCGGCCGCGTCCGCTCGATGTCCCTGAGCATTTTCACCTACGCCATTTTCACGGGCCTGTGCGGCTTTGCCACCGAGGCATGGCACATTGCCGCCCTGCGCTTCATTGCATCGCTGGGCATGGGCGGTGAATGGTCCCTCGGTGTGGCCTTGGTGAACGAAATCTGGCCGGGCAAGTCGCGTGCATTGATCGCCGGCCTCATCGGTGCCGCGGCCAATGTGGGTTTCCTGCTGGTGGGTTTCCTGAGCATGGCGCTGACCGATTTCATTGGTGTCGTGAAGGCTGCCATGCTGGGCGCTGGTCTTTCAGAGGCGTTCACCAGCCATTTGCTGGCGAACTCAGCCTGGCGGTTCCTGATGATCAGCGGGGCGCTGCCGGCGTTGCTGATCTTCTTCATCCGGTTGTTCGTGCCGGAATCCAAGAAGTGGGAGCAGGAACATGCCAAGGGCGCAACATCCCACTGGGCGCGCGTGGACTTGATCGGCGTGCTGGTGGGATGTGTGGCATCGCTGGTCATCATCTGGGCATGGTCGCCCAGCGGGACATCCAAGCCCGCGGCCACTGTCATCACCATTGTGGGGCTGGCCGTGGCGCTGGTCAGTTTTCTATATCCCGTGCGCAAGTATCTGGAACGCGCGGAACTGGCCGGAGCGGTGAAGGCGGGCGAGCGCAGGCAGATCACACGTTCGATGCTGCTTGGCGCAGGCCTGGCCGGTGTGGCGTTGCTGGGCACATGGGGTTCCATCCAATGGGCCGCACGCTGGGCCGCGCAGCTCGCCCCGGATCCCGCCCTGCATGCGAAGGAATGGACTCAAATCTGGCTGGCCGTGGGTGCGATCGTCGCCACCATTGGCGCGGCGCTGGCGGCCGGTCGTTTTGGCCGGCGGATCACCTACACCGTGCTGTGCGGCGCTTCGATTGTGTCGGCGTTGCTGCTGTATAATACGAATGACGTGTATGGTCCGCAGTTTCTGGTATGCGTGTTCCTGGCGGGTGGGATCACCGCGTCATTCTATGGTTTCTTCCCGTTGTATCTGCCGGAGCTGTTTCCCACCGCTGTGCGTGCCACAGGGCAGGGGTTTGCCTTCAATTTCGGGCGCATCGTGGCGGCGATTGGCGGGTTGCAAACAGCAACATTGATCGGCTACTTCGATGGCAGCTTTCCCAAGGCAGGGTCTGTCATGACGGTCATTTACCTGATCGGCATGGGCATCATCTGGCTGGGGCCTGAAACCAAGGGCAGGGAACTGCCGGAGTAGCAATCGCGGACGGGCCGCCGCTTCAATCCAGTCCGTATTTTTCAATCCAGGCCTGGGGCACCGTGCCGAAGCTCAGCAGCCAGTCATTGAACCGCTGCAATTTCCAGCCACGGCCCTTCACGAGCCGGGCATGCAGCCGTTCGTTTTCGAGGCGGCCCAGCCAGTAGCTCATGGGTGCCGCCGGTGAACTGGTATACCAGTTGACATCGGCTGCGGCGCGGGCACGGGTGAACCCAAGATGTTTCATCATGTGGCGCACGGCCTGTTCGTGGGTGTAGCGACGGGTCTGAAGGCGGAGGTCCACAAGTATCCGGTGCACGCGCCAGAGCGCATCGTGAAGCTGCTGGACGCGCACCCAGGGCGACGTGTCGATCTTCAAGTCCACCACCATCTGTTCGCACCAGAGCGTCCATCCTTCGTAAAACACGGCATGGGCGAACATGCGCCGCCATCTGCGCGGATGTTTGTTTGCGGTGGTGAACTGGAGATGATGTCCTGGATAAGCTTCGTGCGCCGCTGTCAGACTCATGCCGAAATGCTGCTGCCGTTCGGCCAGTTTCTCCGCCTCGGTGCGTTTGGTGGTGCTGAGGTCGTTGACCCAGAAGATGCCGCGCTGCCGCTTCTCGAAGGCTCCGGGTGATGCATAGGCGGCCGTGGGAAACATGTGCCGCATGAATTCTGGAACCGGACGGACCTCCAGTGATTGCCCCCTCGGAAAACTCACCGCACGGGCTGACTGAAACGCGCGGGCCACCCGTTCCGTTTCGCGGCGGTAGCATGCCAGAAGATCCCCGCCTGGATTCCACATGGCGCGCGCTTCATTGAGGATGACCTCCGGTTGTCCGGCCCCTCCCACACGATGGCATTCGGCGTCCAGAAGCGTGCCGATGCGCCGGGCCTCTGCCAGGGCCAGTGATTCGATTTCGGCGAGCGAATAGTCGAGGCCCAGTTCATCACGGACACGACGTTGGAGAATGACGGGGCCGACGGCAAACGCGCCATTCGGCGCGACCGGTTTGGACTCGACCGCGACACGATACCGCTTCACTGCGCGTTTGACGGATTCGATCAGGCGGACGTCAGCGTCTGATGGTTGCCAGCCAGAAGGCCGTCCACCTGGGGGGTGCTGTTTGAGAAACGTTGAAACGGCTTCGAACAATGAATCCATGCCATCGACGGTTTCCTGCATGATCTTGAGCCAGACAGGTTCCGGATGAGTGATCATGGCAGCGTTTTCGATGAGGTGATCTCCGGCAAGCGCGAGCACGGCACGGATGTTCCGTGCGGCGCGGGCAGGTTCGTCATCGCCACGCTGGAGCTCATGCAGGAGCAGGTTGAGCAGATGCTCCGGGGCATCCGGCTGCATGGTGTGATGGCCGAGTTCGAAATCCTCGCACCCGCCCAGCAGCAGGGCTCGCATGGCGAGCCGGTCAATGTGTTGTTCGGGGCTCAGATCGCGCGGGCTGATCGACTCCAGCTTCCTGAATGCGGCCAGGCGGCGTTTATGGGAGGAAAGCTCGGCCTTGAGACCCGTTGGATTCAATCGCCCCTCGCCGGAGCTGAGCCCTGAATGATTTGCCAGGACTGGATTGCGTTCGAGCTCGGTTTCCCAGTAGGAATCGAGCAGTGTTTCGAATGCTGCGCTGTCGTTGTGCTTTGCCATGGCCCCGAGGATAGCGGAGACGGCCACGTCCGGCAGCAGGACAATGCCAGAAATTCGGGGCTGCAGGCTGAAAAGTGCGGACAGGCACCGCGTGGCGTGATAGAGAACCGGCTCAAGCACAAAGGCTTTCCTATGAATGACGCGGGGTCAGGGCGCATGCCACCGCGGGAACTGGCAATCTCAACATGCCGGAAATGCAGCATCCGCAGGTTTCCGGCTGACATCAGGAAGGATACAGAGTGGACATTGGCATAGGATTAGACTTTTACCTGCCGGCCACGGCCATCAAGGCCGCCGTGGTTGCCGCCTTCATGACTGCGATGGCCCTGTGCGGGTTGTTTGCCTATCTGAACCGCTACACCCGCAAGCACTACTTCACTGTTTGGACGGTGGCATGGCTGTTTTACGCGCTCTGGGTTCTGCTCCATCTGGTATGGCCCCTGAACACGACGGAGGAGGGCATCCTGATCGCACGCCAGTGTGCCCTGGGTTTGACCGGTGCTTTTTTGCTTTGGGGCAGCGCCGAGTTTCTTGAGGAGAAGATCAACCAGAGGATGATGACCCTGTTTCTGGTGTTCGTGCTGGTCTGGGCGGGGCTCGGCTTGTTTTACGAGGGGGATTCATTTGGCTGGAAATGGCCGGTGTTCGCGCTGCTTGGTTTTTCGAGCCTGACGACGGCCCTGTCGTTCTATCGTTTCCGAAGACGCTACAAATACATTGGCGCGGGACTGCTCGCATTCGGTTTCCTCATCTGGGGGGTGTTCTTCATCGTGGTGCCCGTGTTGATGGAGGATCCCTTCGCGGTGACGTCCTGCTTTGTGATCATGGACATCATCCAGTTGTTCATGGCGGCGAGCATGATCGTGCTCGTGCTCGAGGAGGTCAGGACGGATGTGCTGGCGGCGCGCGCCGCCGTCGAGGCCAAACGGTCTGAAACTTCGATTCTCCACGCCCGTGTGCGTTCGAGCGAGGAACGCTATCAGACGCTTTTTGAGCAGGCTCATGAGGCGATCATCATCACGGATGAAAAGCTGCGGGTGCTGAGGTTGAATGCCTCCGCCCGGCACCTTCTTGGACTGGAGGACCAGGTTCTGGATGTTTCCCTGCATTCTCATCTGCGGTTGAATCGTGAGGACGAAGCGGAATACACGTTGGGTTCGTGGCTCGACTTCTTTAATGTGAACCCCAAGGCCGAACTGATGCACAAGGACGGCACCTGTGCAGCCGTGGAGATCCAGGCTGCGCCCATCCATCTCAACCAGCGCACGGCCATCCAGTTCTTGTTGTGCGAGGTGACGGAGAAAACGCGGCTGGAACAGCAGTTGCGCCAGGCCGAAAAACTGTCGGCACTCGGCCAGATGATTTCGGGCGTCGCCCATGAGCTGAACAATCCGCTGGCCTCGGTGCGAGGCTATGCCCAGCTCCTGCTGGCTGGAGATGGGCTCTCGCCCAAGGTGCGTGAGAACGTGCTGAAAATTGCCGTGGAAAGCGACCGGGCCGCAAAGCTGGTCGGCAATTTCCTGGCTTTCGCGCGTGCCGGAACAGCCAGACGCAGCCTGGTGAACCTGAACGACGTCGTCCATGAGACGGTCACCCTGCGTGAGTTCGAGTTCCGCGTGACCGCCGTCCAACTGGATGTCAAACTTGATGCGTCACTGCCCCTGACCCTTGCCGACAAGGACAAAGTCGCCCATGCGCTGCTGAACCTGCTGGGCAACGCCCTGCAGGCCCTCTGTGAATGGCCCAGGCAGCGGTCGGTGATGGTCCGGACCGCCCATGTCAAGGGGCAGATCCACATCACCGTGGCCGACACGGGCCCCGGAGTGGCTCCCGAGCACCGGTCGCGCATCTTCGAACCGTTCTTCACCACCAAGGCGGTGGGCATTGGCACAGGACTTGGCCTGTCCGTGGTGCATGGCATCATGATGGATCATGGAGGACGCGCGAGCTACAGCGAAACACAGGGCGGCGGTGCAACATTTACGCTGAGTTTCCCCGTGCTCCAAAACGAGGAGGAGGCGTCAATCCTTGAACCCAATCGAAAGGCGGAAGCCGAGGAGCCCGTTGATTTTACGGGAATCCGCGTGCTTGTGCTGGATGATGAGAAGGCCATTGCCGAACTCCTTCAAGAAATGCTGGCCATGCTTGGCTGCGAGGCGCGGATGGCCACGGCAGGACACGTCGCACTGGAACTTGTCCGGAAAGGCGATTTTGACCTCATTCTCTCCGATTTCAAAATGCCTGAAATGGACGGGGAACAGTTTTACAAGGAAGTCCTCAAAACCCGGCCTGAGCTGGCCGGCCGCATCATCTTCCTGAGCGGCGATGTGATCAGCGACCGGACGCAGCACTTCCTGTCATCGATCCCCAACAAGTATTTGAGCAAACCCTTCAATCTCGCGGACGTGCAGCGGGTGATGCACCAGGTGCTCTGCGCGGTCCGGGGGCGGAACCACTGAAGGATTACACGTCGCAGGTCTTTGCGGCATGGCGCAGCGCCAGCGCCCTGTCCTCCCAGGTTGGAATGAATTCCTGAGCCACAAAACCCTCGTATCCGAGCTCCGCGACAACCTTCATGATCGCCGGGTAGTTCAGCTCCTGTGTGTCGTCGAGTTCACCGCGCCCCGGCACTCCTGCCGTGTGGATGTGGGCGATGAAATCCTTGTAAAGCCTGAGGCGTCGAATCACGTCACCGTTCATGATGGCGACGTGGTAGATGTCGAAGAGGAGTTTGAAACGCGGCGATCCGACCTGCTTGATCAGCTCGATGCAGAAATCCACATCGTCGCCGAAGTAACCCGGGTGGCCCTTCATCTTGTGCGTGTTGTCACGGCTGTTCAGGTGCTCCAGCGCCAGCGTGATCTTCTTCTCCTCGGCGTAGCCCGCCACCTGCTTCCAGCAATCGATGCAGTTTCTGGCACCCTGTTCGTCCGTGATCCCGGGCTCACGCATGCCGGTGAAGGTGATCACACTTCTGGCGCCGAACTTCACCGCCACATCAATGGCCTCCTTCAGGGACTGGATCACATGCCCGTGATTGGACTTGTTGAAGGGGCCCTTTGAAAAACTGTGGCTGCCAACCAGTGAGATTTCCATCCCCAGCTCCTTCACCATCGGATAGTGCTCCCGTCCGATGCCTTCCATGGCGACGAGTCCGATGTCCTTGCACAGCCGGGCCAGATCGGGCACGGGCATCGGGTTGTAGGTCCAGCCCATGATCGACTGGCGGATGCGGCGGTTGCGGATGCGAAAGTCCGGTTCCACGAAGGAGGGTGGCATCTGAGCCTGAACGACCGGCGCGGCGACGGCAACGCCTGCGGCCAGCAAACCGCCCTTCAATGCGGTGCGCCGGTTAATGCCTGTGATTGTGTTTTGTGCCGGGCTTTTCGTGTTGTGCATGAGTGCTGCTCCGAATGTTGCCGGGGGGAACCTATTTTGCGTGCTCCTGCTCGTAGTGCTTCTTCAGCAGGTCCTCACCCCAGTCTCCGGCGAAGTCGCGCCAGACGGAATGAACATGGTTGGCGTCGTTCTGGGTGTTGTCATATTCCAGCAGGAAGGCCGGTCCTTGAACACGATAGTAGTGGCCCTGGCCGCGTTCGGTGCCGCCAGCCCAGGCGAAATGCACCTTGTCCCAGCCGGTCTTTGCGATCCGGGCAAGTTCCTCCTTGGCCACATCAGGACGCACGCGGTTCACGTATTCTCCCACCAGATTTTTAAGCATCGCCTGCTGGGCCTTGCCGAGTTCCGAATGGCTGATGCCCATGGGGTCCAGCTTCCTGGCCTTCACATCCGCAGCCGTGATGATGTCCTTCGGGGCGGTCTTGTCGAAGATCGCCTTGGTGGACTGTTCCGGCGTCAGGGACTTGACCAGTTCGCGCGCAATATCCTCCTCCTTTGCCAGCACGCGTCTGCCCTTGTGCGGGCCTTCGCGGACCTCCGCAGGATTCGTTCCCATGAAGGACGGAGTGGCCACCACGCTGCCGTTCACCACGGTGAAGTTGAGTGACAAATGATGTCCTTCGAAGCGCCATGCCCAGGCGCCCTTGCTGTCCGGCTTGCCGTAGATGCTCACGAAATACAGCACCGGGTTGCGGTCCACCCGGCTGTTCTTCTCAATCACCTTCAGCACGCCTTCAAGGCTCATGATGCCCGTGGCCTTGGCATAGCCGGGGTCGCTCAGACTTGTGCGGAGCAGCGCCATGGCCAGTTCACGCTGGGCCTCGCTCAGTTCGGTGAAGGGAACGCCCTTGCGGCCGAAGGTCACCATTTCCGTGGGGATGAAATGCCACTGCTGGCGGGCTTCGGATTTGAATTCATAGGCGGCCTTCGACTTCTGGGCCGCGTTCAACGATTCGAGGAATCGGGTGGCGGCCGACGTGAGGTCGGAGGCGGGGGTGGCCGCGTGGACGTGGCTGGCGTGGAGAACACCCGTGATCAGGATGGCGGACAGGGCCAGGGGCCTCAAACGGTGGGCAAATGCAGTGGTCATGCCCCGTAAGTTGCATTGGCGCATGGTCAAAGCAATCCCAAATTCACTGCCGTGGCCGTGCGGAAAAAGTCCTTTTCCTTGCTACTCGAAGTCCGGCGTCTAACGTGTGCCGGTGAACATCCTATTTATCGGCGACGTGGTGGGCGAACCGGGGCGTCGGGCGTTGACCGCGTTGCTTCCTGGACTGCGGGAGAGGCTCGGTGTGGACGTGGTCATTGCCAATGGCGAGAACGCGGCCGGTGGCGCGGGCATCACTGTGAACACCGCGGCGGACATCTATGCCGCCGGAGTGGATGTCATCACCTTGGGGGATCATGTCTGGGACCAGAAGGAGGCGGTCGCGCTGCTCGCCCAGGAGGCCAGGATCGTGCGTCCGCTGAATTATCCGCCGGGCACGCCCGGCCAGGGCTGCGTCATCTGGCGCGCCATGGGCAGGACACCGGTCGGCGTGATCAATTCCCAGGGACGCACATTCATGCCGGCACTCGACAATCCGTTTCGCTGTGTAATGCCGGCCATCGAGCAGTTGCGCCGGGAGACGCCGGTGATCTTTGTGGATTTCCATGCCGAGGCCACCTCGGAGAAGATCGCATTTGCACGCATGCTGGATGGCCAGGTGAGCGCGGTGGTGGGCACGCACACCCATGTGCAGACGGCGGATGAGCAGATTTTTCCGGGCGGCACCGCCTTTCTTTGTGACGCCGGCTTCACCGGGGCGCACGAAAGCATTCTGGGCCGTGAGATCGAGCCGATCATCAATCGCTTCCTGACCCTCCAGCCGCAGCGCTTCGGCGTGGCGAAGGACCGGGTGATGCTGCAGGGTGTCTTGATCGGTGTGGACGATGCCACCGGCAGGGCGGCCTCCATCCGGCGCATTTCCGAGCCCCTTGAGAACCGGGGCCGCTGACAGAGGCTGCGCATGCCCCGCAAAACATCCAGCCAGTGGGATTTTGGCGAGCTGTTCCCGCCGGAACAGGTTCGCAAGGTGTTTACGGTCAGCGAAATCACCGGTCGCGTGCGGCAGTTGCTTGAGGGGGAGCTTGCCCTGGTGTGGGTGGGCGGGGAGATATCCAACCTGCGCATTCAAAGTTCGGGCCACGTGTATTTCACGCTCAAGGACGCCGGCGCGCAGTTGAACTGCGTGCTGTTCCGCCACGAACGCGTCGCCCGGCGCGAGCTCTTGTGTGACGGACTGAGAATCATCGCACAGGGCGGCATCACCGTCTATGAGCCGCGCGGCCAGCATCAACTCCGTGTGACTGGCATCGAGTTCCAGGGCGTGGGCGCACTCCAGGCCGCCTTTGAGCAGCTCAAGAGGAAGCTTCAGGAGGAAGGATTGTTCGATGCAGCCCGCAAGCGTCCGCTGCCTGCGTATCCCCAGTGCATCGGGCTGGTGACATCGCCCACGGGCGCCGCGATCCGTGACGTGCTGCATGTGATTCAACGACGCAACCCGGGATTGCGGCTGGTCCTCGCGCCGTGCCGGGTGCAGGGAGAGGGTGCATCGGCCGAGATCGCCCGGGCCATCCGTCTTCTCAATGAATTCCACCTGAACCAGTCCACGCGACCGCTCTCAAGCCAGATCGATGGCCGCGTGGATTCACAGGCGGATGCCGCCTGCATGGGGCTGGATGTCATCCTGGTCACGCGCGGTGGCGGCAGCATGGAAGATTTGTGGGCGTTCAATGAAGAAGCCGTCGCCCGCGCGGTGGCCGCATCGGAGGTGCCGGTGGTCAGTGCGGTGGGACATGAGATCGATTTCACAATTACGGATTTTGTGGCGGACCTGCGTGCCGCCACGCCGAGTGCGGCCGCGGAAATCCTCACGGAAGGGGTTTTCAGTTCGCGCCAGTTTGTGGCCGATGCACCCTCCCGGCTTTTTCAACTGGCGCACGAGCAGTTGCGGCGCATGGACAGGGAGCTTGCTGAACGCCGGTCGGCAATGGCCCGCATGCATCCCCGCCGCAGGCTTGATGATGCGTTCCAACGGGTGGACGACCTGAACGCGCAGTTGTCCCGGATGTTGCGTTTTCAATGGCGCGCAGGAGTCGCCCGCTGGGAACAGGCAAGGCAGCGCTTTCTGCGGGTGTCACCCCGGCATCCAGTCGGACAGGCCCGCGAGCGGGTGTCCGGACTCGTTGCGCGGCATGCCGTGGCGGCGCAGGCACAGATGAAATGGGCGCGTTCGCGGCTTGAACAGGCGCAATCCGGACTGCGCCTGCTCTCTCCCGACAACATTCTTGCACGCGGATACTCGATCACCACCGATGCCGTCACAGGACGGATCATCACCCGTCCGGATCAGGTCACACCCGGACAGGCATTGGACACACGGGTGGCCGGCGGGCACATTCAAAGCAAGGTGGAGGCGTCAGACAATGCAGGCTCCTGAAGGCACTCGAGGCGGCGTGCGGCGGCATGCGGCGCTGGCGGGCTGGTTCGCGCTGTGTTTCAGCGCCGCCACCACGGGCGCCTTTGTGGACACGGGAGACTGGTATGCATCGTTGAACAAGCCCGTGTGGAATCCACCCTCGTGGGTTTTTGGTCCGGTGTGGACCACGCTATACGCCATGATGGCTGTGGCTGCGTGGCAGGTGTGGAGCGTGGGTGGCTGGCGGGCACAGGCAAGGCCGCTCGGGTGGTTTCTTGTGCAATGGCTCTTGAACGCGTTGTGGACGCCTCTCTTTTTTGGTCTTCACCGTCCCGGCCTGGCCTTTGCAGAGATGGTTCTCCTGTGGGTGGCGATCACCCTCACGATGTGGGAGTTCTGGGGCGTCAGGCGGTCTGCGGCATGGCTGCTCGTCCCCTACTTGCTGTGGGTCAGTTTTGCCGCAGTGTTGAACTTTGTGCTTTGGAGAATGAACGTCTGAAGGACGTGCCGGTGCCAGTCACCCGCCATCTGCGATGGCCGCGAACACGTTTTCTATTTCGTCATCAGCCAGTCCAGATTGAACCGTGCGGCGGCGATGGATTGATCCCGCTCGTAGAGGCACAACACGGTGCCGTCCGGCAGCACGGCGAGGTCGGAATACGCGGAAGGTCCGGCTTCGAGGGTCTTGTTGACCGGCCAGGTCTTGCCGTCGTCGCGGCTGAGCTTGATGGAAAGGTTTTGTCGTTTGCCGCGTCCGGCGGGGATTTCCTTGCCGGACTTGTCGAGGGCGAGTGTGTGCGGGTTGGAGAAAAGCAGCGTTCCAGGCTGCGACGGATGGGTGATGATGCCCGCCATGCAGACCGGTTCCCAGAGTTCGTCATGAAACACCGGCTTGCTCCATCCGGTCGCGCCATCTGCGCTGCTGGTGATGATCTTGCGGTTGGCGGCGGAGACGCTGCGGGTGACGAGCATGACGCGGTCGTCTGAAAGGATGGTGATCATGGTTTCGTTCGGGTTGCCGAGGTCGCCTTCATTGGGCACGGCGAGTTCACCTGCGTGCCAGGTCTTTCCATGATCATCACTGTAGATCGTCGCGGCGGCGGATGGCTTGTGGTCGCCGGTCCTGCCGTAGGCCAGCCAGATGGGGACGACGAGCCGTCCGTTCTTCAATTGAACGCCGTGCCCGGGGCCGGTGGCGATGACCTTCCAGTCGTAATGTTTCCGGAAGGGCTCAAACGTCGCAGTGATTTCGACGGGATGACTCCACGTGACGCCGTCGTCCACGCTGCGCATGGAAAAGCAGCGCGCGTAGTTTACGCAGTAGAGCATTTCGATCGCGCCGGTTACACGGTCCACGATGGCGACAGGGTTGTTCACCGTTTGTTCGCGTGCCCCTTCATCGGTTTTCTTGTGGGGATTGCCCTCGATGCGCGCCGCACGGTGGGCGATGTGCTGGGAAGGCTGCCACGTTTTGCCGCCGTCAGTGGAGCGGCGCATGTGCACCTCGATTTCGCCCCAGTCGGAGCTGTTGTTTCTACGCGCCTCGCAGTAGGCGAGCACGGTCCCCCTGGTCGTGACGACGATGCCGGGGATGCGATACCGCGCGATGCCGTTGAAGCCGGGTGGGAACACGTCGATCGTTTCGAGAAGCGGGGCGGCTGACAAAAGGTGGATGCAGCCAGCGAGGCTGGCAAACAGCATCGGCAATGTGAACTTCATGGGGTGTCCTTGGAGGTGAGCCATTCGAGATTGAAGCGGGCCACTGTGAGCGCATCACCGGCGAAACCGGGTTTGGTGCCGCGGCCATAGAAGCAAAGGATCGTGCCTGCATGCGTGACGGCCAGATCAGAATACATGCTGGGGCCAGGCTCGAGCGGTCGATGCACGGGCCACGTGCGGCCTTCGTCGCGGCTGAGTTTCACGCTGAGATTTTTCCGGGCGCGGCTTTTGCCCGGCTCGGGTTTGCCCTCGCGACCGCCTTCGAGGTTGTGGGGGTTGGAGAAAAGAAGAAGCGATTCCTCGCCGTGTTGATAACGCACCAGTCCGGCCATGCAGATCGGCTCGAGCAACGCGTCGTCAAACTGCGGTGTGCTCCAGCCGGTCGCGCCATCATTGCTGATCGTGACGAGCCGGCGATGGGTTTTGGATTCGTTGCGGACGTTGAGCATCACGCGGCCATCGGTGAGTTCAACGGCGACGGTTTCGTTCGGGTTGATCCATTCCACGGTGTAGGGCACGGCAAATTCGCCGGCCTTCCACGTTTTGCCGTCGTCGTCGCTGTAGATCGTGGCCGTGACGGAGGGACGATGCGCATTC
The DNA here is from genome assembly GCA_964415955.1 of uncultured Verrucomicrobiota bacterium. Classification (GTDB taxonomy): domain Bacteria; phylum Verrucomicrobiota; class Verrucomicrobiia; order Limisphaerales; family CAYQCZ01; genus CAYQCZ01. The sequence continues at coordinate 12,699 of CAYQCZ010000053.1, forward strand.
CCGCCGGTGCCGGTGGAAAGCCACACGGGCACGATCAGGCGGCCGGCCTTGGCGCCGCGCTGGAGCTGAATCCCGTGGTTGGGTCCGGTCGCGAGCACCTTCCAATCGTATTCGTGCAAACGCCGCCGGTCCGCGGAGGAACCATCGGCGGAATCCGCGGTGAGGTCCTCGCGGTTGTGGAAGTTTTCAAACGTGGCGGTGATTTCGACCGGTTGGCTCCACGTGCGGCCGTCGTCTGTGCTGCGCTGGTAGAAGCACCGCATGTATTCCAGGCAGAACACCATGTGCACCGTGCCGTCGCGGCCGGCGATGAGCACGGGGTTGTTGTAGGTGACGTGGTTGGTGTTCACGTTTTTGAGCCGCAGCGCGAACGGGTTCTTGGGCTTCGGCCCCGGCACGCTGACGATGCTTTCCGGCATGCTCCAGGTTTTGCCGTCGTCGGTGGAACGGCGGAGCAGGATGCGGATGTCGGACCAGTCGCCTCCGCCGTGACGCGCTTCGCACCATGCGAGCACGGTGCCCCTGGCGGTCACGACGATGCCGGGAATGTGGTAAAGGTCGTAAGCCGCGTCATC
>CAYQCZ010000054.1:0-13185 GCA_964415955.1 uncultured Verrucomicrobiota bacterium
CCTCCTGGTAGGCCATGGTCCAGGCCATGATGGTTCAGTTTGACACCAACGGGAACGGGCAGCTGGACGAGGCGGAACGGCCGGCGCTGCGGCTGTTCATCCAGAACAGCCCCCTTTTTCCCGCCCAGCTGAACAACAGCTTCTAAGTTGCGCCCGGATCACTGGAATGGCCGCCCTCTCTGGCGGCCCTGCCCGGTGCCATCTCATGGGCAGCGAACATCTCTTGCAGGCAAGTCACACGGCTTCATCCGGGTCAGCGTGCCCCATCATCAGACTGCAGCGATGAAGGGTGCTTGCGCAATGCAGGCACGCACAAAAGCCAGATTGACCTTTGTGCCAGGGCCGATACCGCCCGCAGTGAAGAACACGTTTTTACCAGACTTTTGGCCATGCAGATTGCCATGGCGTCTCAATTGCAGGCAATCAGCACGGCAATCCGGCTCCAATACGCATGGGTGCCCGGAGTGCAGCATTTGCCTTTGACTGGCCGGACCCCTTGGCTATTCTCTCGCGCCTGTTTTTAAGTTATGGCCAAGCTTTCAGTCAAAGACCTGAATGTCGGCGGAAAACGCGTGTTTGTCCGTGTGGATTACAATGTGCCCCTCGAAGAGAAGGACGGACGCATGGTGATCACGGACGAAACCCGCATCCGCGCCACCCTGCAGACCCTGGACGTGCTGATCTCCAAGGGTGCCCGCATCATTCTCGCCTCCCACTTGGGACGCCCCAAGGGCAAAAAGGAGCCCACCATGTCCCTCCGGCCCGTGGCGGAACGCCTGGCCGACCTGATCAACCGCCCCGTGGCCTTTGTGGACGATTGCATTGGTGAAAAGGTCGGGCAGACCGCCGGAGCACTGAGAGATGGGGACATCCTGCTGATCGAGAACACCCGTTTTTACAATGAGGAAGAGGCGAATGATCCGGCCTTTGCGGAAAAGCTCGCCGAGGTGGCGGACGCCTATGTGAACGATGCCTTCGGTGCCGCGCACCGCGCTCATGCCAGCACCGAGGGGGTGGCGCGCGTTGTGGCAGCACGCGGGGGACAATGCGCCGCCGGCCTGCTCATGGAACGGGAACTGGCGTTTCTCGGAGATGAACTCGAGAAGCCTGCTCGTCCCTTTGTGGTGATTCTTGGAGGCGCCAAGGTCTCGGACAAGATCAGGGTGATCGACCGCCTTCTGGAAAAAGCGGACACGATATTGATCGGCGGTGCCATGGCCTACACCTTCAAGCTCGCCATGGGTGAGAAGACCGGCAAATCGCTGGTGGAACCCGATGCCCAGACGGTGGCTGTAAGGGCGCTGGCCAAGGCTGCGGAGCGCGGTGTGCGTTTCCATCTCCCCTGCGACACGCTTGTGGCAGATCCGGTGGACACCGGCAAGGTGAACAAAAAGGGCAGGCCGGTGTTCGACTTCGTCAACCTGCGCACGGTCACCGGGGACATTCCCGGCGATTCAGAAGGTTTCGACGTTGGCCCGGCCACAGCGCAACGCTTTGCGGAGATCATCAAAGGGGCGAAGACGATCCTCTGGAATGGCCCCATGGGGATGTTCGAGGACAAACGCTTTGCCGAGGGCACCAACGTGGTGGCGCAGGCGGTGGTCCAGGCCACCGGGGCCGGAGCCAAGAGCATCATTGGCGGCGGTGACAGCGTGAAAGCGCTCAACAAGGCCGGACTCGGTGACAAAGTCACCTTCATGAGCACGGGCGGAGGCGCAAGCCTTGAATTCTTGGAAGGCACCGTTCTGCCCGGTGTGGCCGTGCTTTCGGACAAGTAACCATTCAAACATCCCCAGCATGGAAAAAGAACGCAGACTCATCATCGCCGGCAACTGGAAGATGAACAAGACCGTGGCCGAGGCACTCGACCTCGTGAACGGCCTCAAGCGCGAACTGGCCGACGTCAAGGCCATCGACATCGTCATCTGCCCCGCATTTACCGCACTGGAATCCGTGTCCAGGGAAGTGATCGAGTCAAACATCCGCCTGGGCGCCCAAAACATGAGCGAGCAGAACTTCGGCGCCCATACCGGCGAAATCTGCGCGGGGATGTTGAAGGAGTTCTTCGTCCGATATGTCATTCTCGGCCACAGTGAACGCCGTCAATATCAGAAGGAATCCGACGCATTGATCGCCAAGAAGGCACTGGCCGCGCATGCCGCAGCCATCAAGCCCATTGTCTGTGTGGGTGAGACATTGGAGGAACGCGAATCCGGCCGGACCAATGAGGTCGTTGCCACCCAGGTGCGGGGAAGCCTTGCCGGATTGAGCAAGGAGCAGATGCTGGAGACCGTGATCGCCTATGAACCGGTGTGGGCCATCGGCACCGGCAAGACCGCCACAACCGAGCAGGCGCAGGAGGTGCATGCGTTCATCCGCAGCCTGCTGGCCGGGTTGTTTGACGATGCCACCGCCCGGCGCGTGCGCATCCAGTATGGCGGCAGCGTGAAGCCCGCCAACGCCCGCGAACTCATGAGCCAGCCCGATGTGGACGGCGCGCTGGTGGGCGGTGCTTCGCTTGAAGTCCGCAGCTTTTCCGACATCATCAAGAACTGTTTGAACTGACCTATGCTGAGCATCTTTGTTGGACTTTTAACCGTGGTGCTGGTCCTTGACTGCGCCTTTCTCGTGTTGCTGGTGCTGCTTCAGCTTCCCAAAAAGGAGGCCGGGGCCGGCACAGCCTTTGGCGGTGGTGCAACGGATGTGCTTTTTGGCGCAGGCACCGGCAATGTGCTGACCAAGGCGACCAGCTATGCGGCGGGCGTGTTCCTCGGGCTGTGCCTGATCCTCGCCATCCTGCAAAACCATATGGCCTCCTCCAGGGGCAGCAATCTCAAGAAGGCGCTCTCAACACCAGTCACCGGCACGGCCCCGGCGGCCACGCCCAAGGTGGATGAAACCGTCATCCAGGTGCCCGCCATTCCGGCCGCCACCAACACGGGAGCCGCCCCTGCGGCACCGGCCACCACCGGGGACGATTCCAAGAAATAAGCCTGGCGATGAATCGCACGCGCAGCGCCCCGGCTGGAACGGCTGGGGCGCTTCGTTTTTCAAGGGGCCGCAGGCGCCATGCCGCCCTCTGGATCGTCGTCGCCTGCCTCACATTGTGCGCCGCCTGCCGCCCGACCCTCGATCCTGCGGACATCGTCATCATCAACGGCGCAGAACCCGAGTCACTCGACCCCGCGATCATCACCGGCCAGCCGGACGGACGCGTCGTGGAATGCCTGTTTGAAGGGCTCACCCGGTTCAATCCGGTGGATGCCACGCCCATCCCCGGCCTGGCCGAGGCATGGGACATCTCGGAGGATGGCACCGTTTACACATTTCACATTCGGAGGAACGCCACATGGTCCACAGGCGAACCCGTCACAGCGGATGACTTTGTGTATTCGTGGCGCAGGGTGGTGGACCCGGCCACGGCGAGTGATTACTCCGGGCAGCTCTACTTTGTGAAGCATGCCGAGGAGATCAACACGGCGCGCACAAACGCGGCCACGGGCCGGTTGTTTGCACCTGAAGATCTCGGGGTCGAGGCGGTCCATCCAAAGACACTGCGCGTGACACTGGTTGCCTCCACGCCGTTTTTTCTGGATCTGTGTGCCTTCCGGACGTTGGCCGCCGTGCCCCGGTGGTGGATTGAGAAGCACGGCGACCGCTGGCTGATGGAGCAGCCGCTGCCAACCAGCGGGGCCTACACTCTGGAATACTGGCGCATTCGCGACCGGATACGGGTCCGCAAGAACCCTCGATACTGGGACGCCGCCAGCGTCCGCAACGAGGTCGTGGACCTGCTGCCCTGCGAAAGTGCAACCACCGCCCTCACCCTGTATCTCCGCGGTCAGGCGGACATCGTGTGGGACAAGAACCTCATTCCCACGGAACTGGTGGACAAGCTGGTCGAGCGGAAGGATTTCCACACCTACGATTATCTGGGCACGTATTTCATCCGCTTCAACACCACGAAGAAACCCTTTGATGATGTGCGTGTGCGCAGGGCCCTGGCACTGGCCATCGACAAACGCCGCTTCGTGGAAAAGATCACGCGCGCCGGCGAGAAGGTGGCAACCCACCTCACGCCTCCGGGCACTGCGGGTTATGAGGCGCCACAGGGTCTGGGACACGACCCGGAGCAGGCGCGCCGGCTGCTGGCCGAGGCCGGTTACCCCGGGGGCAGGGGGTTTCCCGCCTTCAATTACATCTACAACACGGCGGAGATGCACAAGCAGATCGCCGTGGAACTGCAGCAGATGTGGAAACAGGAACTGGGCATCAACATGGAACTGCGCCAGATGGAGTGGAAGGTGTATCTCTCAGCACAAAGCCAGCTGGACTTTGACACGTCGCGCAGCAGCTGGATCGGCGATTACAACGATCCCAACACCTTTCTCGACATGTTCATGAGCAACAACGGCAACAACCGCACAGGGTGGAAAAATCCCCGCTACGACGCACTGGTCCGCACCGCCAACGCCACGACGGACCGCAGGAAACGAGCGGAAATGCTGCGCGAAGCGGAGACGTTGCTGGTGCGCGATGAGGTGCCCATCGTGCCGTTCTTTTTCTATGTGGGTGTGAACTTTTTTGATCCCTCACGGATCGAGGGCATCTACAACAATCTGCTGGATGAACATCCAGTGCATGTCATCCGGAAACTGCGCTGATGTATTTCCTCCGCAGACTCATCGCCTTTGTGCCGCTGCTGTTGATCATCAGCTTCGCCGGGTTTGTGCTCGTGCGCATCATGCCCGGAAGCCCGTTTGACAAGGAACGCGCCCCCGCCTCCCCGGAGATCGAACGTGCGTTGAAGGCCAAATACCACCTGGATGACCCTGTGTGGAAACAATACCTGCGCTACATCGGCATCGGCTGGGAACGAAGCGACAAGGGTGGTGTGCAGTGGTTTGAAGGCGGGCTCATCCGCGGGGACTTCGGCCTGTCCACCAAGTATCGCAACCACACCGTCAACGACATCATCGGGCAGGCGCTGCCGGTCTCACTGGCCCTCGGCCTCATGGCCTTTCTGTTTGCCCAGGGAGTGGGCATTCCCCTGGGCTTCTACACAGCCGTGAAACGCGGGCAATGGGGTGATTACATCGGAAGTTTCTTTGCCCTGCTGGCCTTTTGCATCCCCAGTTTCGTGGTGGGGCCGTTGTTGATCATGGTGTTTGCCATCAAGTGGGAGTTGTTCCCGGCGGCAATGTGGGGGACGCCCATGCATGCCGTGCTGCCCACCGTGGCACTGGGGCTCTACTTCGCCGGCCGCGTGGCGCGGCTGACCCGCGAAGGCATGACCACGGTCATGCACGAGGGTTTCATCACGACCGCCCGCGCCAAGGGAATGGATGAAACACACGTCCTGCTCAAACACGGCCTGCGCATGGGCATCATGCCCGTGGTGTCGTATTCCGGGCCGCTGCTGGCAGACCTGCTCGTGGGTTCGTTCGTTGTGGAAACCATCTTCGGCATTCCCGGCATCGGCCCGTTTCTGGTGAACAGCCTGCAAAATCGTGACGGATTGATGGTGGTGGGGCTGGTGCTGCTGTATGCCATCCTGCTGCTTTTCATGAACCTGCTGGTGGACCTCGCCTACAGCCTGCTGGATCCAAGGGTGCGCCATGACTGAGGCATCTTCCATCCAGCCAGCCTCCGGCGTGGAGCATCTCTCGCCCAACCAGCGCGCCTGGCGTCGATTCCGTCGCAACAAGCCCGCCATGCTGAGCGCGGCCTTCCTGGCTGTATTTCTGGTCTTTGTGTGTCTTGTCGGCGCGGCCCAATGGGCCTCGTCGGCCGGGAATGATTCCGCCGCCCTTCGCAAGGCTTTCCAGACCCTCGCAACCAAGCTCCCGCAACCGCTGCACGTGGCCCCTGAAAAGGTGACGGACATCCAGTTTGCACCTCCCGGCGCAAAGCACTGGTTTGGAACGGACGTCAATGGCCGCGATTTGTTTGCACGCATCTGTGCCGGCGCCCGCATTTCCCTGATGGTGGGCTTCGTGGGGGCGGTGGTGGCACTGATCATCGGTGTCGCGTGGGGTGCCGTGGCAGGCTATGTCGGCGGCAGGCTGGATGAACTCATGATGCGCACGGTGGACATGCTTTACTGCATCCCGCCATTGCTGGATGTGATTGTGCTCATCGCCGTGTTTGACGCGCTGGTGAAGTCCTGGCTGGAGGAGGCTTTTGGTGCTGGTGCGACCGCCTATTCGCGCATCCTTTTCATGTTCTTCGGCATCGGTGCGGTGTCATGGCTGACCATGGCGCGCATTGTGCGCGGCCAGGTGCTGACCCTCCGGCACCGGCAGTTTGTGGATGCAAGCCGGGCTCTGGGCGCAAGCCATCTGCGCATCCTGTGGCATCACATCCTGCCCAATGTTTACGGCGTGATCATCGTGTATCTCACGCTCACCGTGCCGGCGATCATCCTTTATGAATCCTTTCTCAGCTATCTGGGCCTGGGCATCCAGCCTCCGATGGCGAGCTGGGGAACATTGATTGCCGAGGGAGCCGGGCAGTTGAACCCCATCCGCATCTACTGGTGGCTGATCGTGTTCCCCGCAGGAGCCATGATCACCACGCTTCTGGCGTTGAATTTTCTGGGCGACGGGCTGCGCGATGCGTTTGATCCACGCTCGGAAAAATGATGGCCCGCCGGACTGGTTATCGTGAAAGCCGGTAAAAGGCGTGGTTCCCAATCACAGCCACAGGGGTATGTCCCTCGGCCCAGTAAGGCGTTTCGGCCTTGTGGGTGAAATGAGTCGCTCCCAGGGTGAGGTTGGGCAGCCGCCCGGGCTGGTTGTAGGCGATACGAGCTATCTCCAGCGCCCGGGGAAACAGCGGGTGATGTTGGAACTTCTTGAGCAGCTTGTCATGCGTGGTGCCGTTCAGGCTTGAGAACGCACCCGGGCGGGCCACGGCAAGCATGGTGACTCCCTGCGCATCCGCACGACGTCGCATCACCTCAGCCACGGCGGCCATGCCTTGCAAACCCTCTCCCCGGGCTTCAGCGAGCAATACCGCAGCCACAACCTGCTGACCATACGTGGCGGCATGCACGGAGGATGAGCACGACAATAAAGCGAAGATTATGAGGAGTTTTTTCATGAATAACTGCCTGCGCAGCAACGAACTGCACTTGATGGAACCGCTGACCGCACCCGCGAACCGGCGGCACTGCCACAGGCAAAACGAACAGACAAGGCGAACGATTCGCCCGGCCAAAACAGCCGAGAATGGAGCATTCTCTTCACAAGTAGTTCCACCGCAAAAGGTTGACTGTTTTCCCCTTGAAATCTCACGATTTCCCCGCCAGTCACGACCATTTTTGCAAATGGGGTGCGGACCATATAAGGGCGCTCCACCCTGTCAACAGGTAATTTCAGCCGTTGTCTCGGCTTTTTTCAGCCGCCCTCAACAGTGCGGGGAGGATGGGACCAAACAAACCAGCCTTGGAAAAAGGGGAAGCAGGAGGAAACAACCCTGATCCAGGAGTCGCTATTCGACTCGGATCTTGACGCCGGCCACATCCACCACGGCATCCGTGCCAACACCCAGAACGGCCTCGGCAGCCGCATCCTTGCGGGGATCGATGGTGATCTTGAAAGGCTTCCATTCCTTGGTGGTGCGGACGAACTGCTTGCCGTATTCCTCGTAGGGTTCGATGAACTGCCTGCCGATCACGGTGAGGTCGGAGAGCGTGTCACTGCGCACGAATCCTTCGATGACAATCTTCTTCCCGGCCGGGGCCACGACACGCGGTCCGCGCAACTCTGCCACAATCCTCGCCGGACTCTTGACAGCCACCCGGAGTGATGTGCCTGCGCCGGGAGGTCCATCGGTCACCTTGCTGTAAGTGACATTGGCTGTCTTGGAGGCGTTCGCATCCTCCCAGCCATTGGGCACCCAGCCCGTGGACCCGGTGCCGCTCATGTTCCTTTGGGCGATGTCGCGGCCTTCGGGACCAAAGGCGACCTGGCTCCGTGGATCGAGCTTGATCGCCTCCTGCATCAGGGCCAGCGCATCCGATCCCGCATTACGCTTCTGCAGGACCGCCGCACGCCTCCACAGGACATCGGAGTTCCTGGGCTCGTAGGTCATGGCCAGCCGCGAATAAAAATCGCTCTGAACACTGGCACCATCACCGACCGCCAGTCCGAGCTTGGCCAGCGCCAGGGCGTTGGCGGGCTGGACGCTGAGCGCCTCCAGCAGGGCATTCGTGCCGCCTTGATCGATGCGTTCCCGGATGAATTCCGAGATCGGAACGCTGGAATAGGACGAAATGGAGCGCTGATCGCGATCGGCGAGAAACCACCTGCCCCAGCGCACAAAGGCATCATCCTTCGAGCCGGCTTGAAGTTTCTGCTGGATGTCCGAGATGCGTTCCCATGCCTGCGAAACCAGTTCCGTTCCACCGGCTTCACCCAGCCGCGCACCGCCCACGGCCTCAGCCAGCTGCCCCATCCAATCCGGCGCCGTGCCCGGCAGGGAAAGCATCCACACACGCGCCACCTTGTCCTCGCCGGCCGTGCCCACTAAGCTGCCATCCGGACTGAACACTGCGGCACGAATCAGGCTGGCGTGCTGCAGCGGCTGCGTCACCTGCTTCCAACCGGAGGCTTCATAAACCCGTGCCGCCTTGTCGCGTGGCGCGGTGACGACCAGCTGCCCGTCAGGGCTGAAGAACGCAGTCTTGACCTGCACTTCATGCACCAGCGGTTCGGCCTTGGGACGTCCTGTCAACGCATCCCACACGCGCACGGAACGGTCGTCGGAGGCGCTGATCAGGAGGACATTGCCCTTGGAATCGGCCGGGCTGAAATCAACCCAGTTGACTGGTCCGTCGTGGCGGAGCGGTTCGGTGACCGGCTTGCCGGTTTGCGTCTCCCACACACGGGCGGTGCGGTCCTCGGAGGCAGTGGCCACGTATTTGCCGTCGCGGCTGAACACCGCATGACGCACCTCCTGTTTGTGGACAAAACCTCCGTGCAACGGATTGCCGGTGGTGGCGTCCCAAACCCGGGCATTGCCGTCGGTGGAAGAGGCCAGGACAAGCCTGCCGTCCGGACTGAACATGGCAGAACGCACATTGCCGCCAGGTTTCAACGGGGGCGTGACCGGCTTGCCCGTCACCGCGTCCCAAACCCGGGCCGTGAAATCCTGCGCCGCAGTGACGATTCGTTTCCCGTCCGGGCTGAACCGCGCCATGTTCACCCAGCTTCCATGGTCCATCGACTGGCCCACCTGTTTTCCGGTGGCGACATCCCAAACCCGCGCGGACCGGTCTTCGGACGCAGTCACGATGGCTTTTCCGTCTGGACTGAACTCCACGTAGGTGACACGGTTGTTGTGGGGCAGCGGACCCGTGACAGGCTTGCCTGAACCGGTGTCCCAGACACGGGCGGTGCGGTCCTCCGACGTGGTGGCGAAGTGACGTCCATCCGGACTGAACGCCACCCAGTTGACATATTGCTCGTGGCTGACCGGGACGCTGAGCGGACGTCCGCTCAGGGCGGTCCAGACCTGGGCCGTGTTGCCTGCGGTGCCCACGGCGATGCGTGTGCCGGTGGAGTTGAACACGGCCATGCGGCCAACACCATCGAGCTTGATGGGCTGGATCAACGGCCGGCCCGAGGCGGCGTCCCAGATGCGGGCCGTGCGGTCCTCCGAGGCGGTGACCACCCAGCGGCCGTTTGGACTGAAGGAGGCGTTGTTGACCGGCAACCCGTGCTGCATGGCGTCGCCGATCTGTTTGGAAGTGGCCACATCCCACAGCCGGGCGCTGCGGTCCTTGGATGCGGTGACAATCCTCGTTCCATCCGGACTGAACTCCACCGAATACACCTGGTCCGTGTGCGCCATGGGGGCGTTGACCGCCTTGCCCGTGGCGTCCCAGAGCTGCGCCGTGCCATCAAGGGAGGCGGTGGCAATGAACTGGCCGTCCGGGCTGAAGTCCGCAGATTCCACGCGGCCCTTGTGTTCCAAAGCGGCAATCTCGGCATTGCCTGTGACATTGATCAGCCGCGCCTTGTTTTCCACCAGGGCGATCAGGCGCGTTCCATCATGGCTGAAAACGACTTTTTCCACGCTGTTGTCCATGGGCAGCGGTGTGCCCACGACCTTGCCGGTGGCGGCGTCCCAGAGGGTCAGCTTCTTCTCCCGGCTGCCGGTGGCCACCTTGCTGCCATCCGGGCTGAACCGCGCGGTGTAAACCCAGTCCTGATGCGCCAGTGGCTGGCCGACGGGCTGGCCGCTTTTGGCATCCCAGATGCGCGCAGTGCCATCCTCGGAAGCTGTCACCACCTTGGTGCCATCATCGCTGAACGCGGCGGACCGGATGCCGCCCCGGTGGGCCATGGGAGCCCCGGCGGGCTTGCCGGTGTCTGCATTCCAGAGCTGTGCCGTGTTTCCGGCCACAGTCAGCAGGCTGCCGCCGGCCGGGTTGAAAGCAACCAGGTTGACGGGCGCGGCGTGCTGGATGGGCGCGGTGCGCGGAAGCGCCCAGCTGTTTTGTTCCAGCAAGGCCAGCAGGCGTGCCTGGGCCGAGGTGTTTTCGGGATTGTTGACGAGTGCGCGGGAAAGGAATGCAAGCGCGGTGGCATTGTTGCCGTCCTCGATCAGCTTGGTGGCCTCATTGAAATCTCCGATCGACAGAAGTCCAAACGCACGGCGGCGTTCCGCCTCGGCAATCTTCTGCTGTTCGACGGCGAGCTTGCGCTGCTCCTCGGCAAAGACAAGGGCATCGACGGCTTTTTTCTCCGCCTTGCGGGCGAGGTCGGCGGCGATCTCCGCGTCCTTCTGTGCCTGCTCGGCCTTGCGGCGCTGCTCCTGCTCCTTCTCATTGGCCGCGACGGCCTCCAGGCGCTTTTGTTCGGCCAGCACCTTGGCTTCCTCGGCAGCCTTGCGCTGGACCGCCTCCTGCTCTTTGGCCTGTTCAGCGGCGATCTTTGCCTCAACGGCCTTCTTCTCCGCCTCCCGGGCAATGTCACGGGCTTTCTCCGCCTTGACCTTTTCCAACTCGACCCGCTGGCGCTGTTCCTGTGCCTCAAGCAGCGCGTTGTCGGCGCGTTGCTTTTCCACGAAGAGATTCACCGAAAGCAGTGAGAAGACGACGAAGAGAACACCGATGCTGACCAGTATGATCTGCTGTCGGCGGTGCTTGCGTTCCTGGTCGCGCTGGCGCAGGTCGCTGAAATTGACGCCGAACATGCCGGCCAGCAGCTTCAGCTTTGCGTTGTCCCTGCCGTCCTTGCCTTTGCGCGCGTCGGCGGCGATGGGTTCGGTGCGTTCGCCCGTGATGCGTCCCTGGGAGTCCACCTTGTAACGCACCGGCTCGGGGAAACATTCTTCAAGGCCCCACTCGGGATGATCCGAAGCGTAGGGCTCGCCATCAACAATCAGGCACAGCACGCGTTCCTCGCGTCCCATCGACTTGAAGGCCTTGATCTCCTCGGCCACCCACTTGGATTTCACCGCGGCGGGCGAACAGACCACGATCAGGAAACGGGAGGCGCGCAGGGAGGCGGTGAGTTTTTCACCAAGATCGGCGGAACTGGGCAGTTCGTCGCGATCGCGAAACACGGGATAGGCGCGTTTGGGGACGGGACCGAGCTTGGAGGGTTTGCCGACCAGCACCTTGGGCACGCCGTAGGTTTCCAGCGACTTGTGCAGCCACCCGGCCCACTTGTCATCAGCATGGCTGTAGCTGATGAAAGCCCAGTAACGATACTCGGACTCGGTCTGGCCGTGTTCGGTGGACATGGTTGCTATCGCCCCGGCATGTTTTCTGCCCGCCTGTCTGTCGCAGCGTCTTCCACAACGCAATCCTGCCGTCCGGTTGGAAAATGCACCGCTGGAGTCAGTTGAATTACGGCTCGTGGATGCCAGTTTCAGGTGCTGATGTCAATGTTGCAGGGATGGCATGCGGGGCGGAGACATCAAAACTCAAGCATCCAAGGTTGGCGGGGATTGTTGTGTCGCCCTTCCACGTCACACATCAGAGCCACCGGCAAGACCTTGGGTTTGACGGGGTGGAGGTTCTGATTGACCATGCGTCGTCATGAACGCCGAAGCCAGACCGCGATGTTTCGGACGCCACCCCGGAGGTTGGGCCCGATGAATTTCGTCCAGATCACACCCGGTGCCGGCGGCATGTATTGCGGAAATTGTTTCCGCGACAACGCCCTCGTCACCGAGCTTCGCCGGCAGGGACATCACACCACATTTCTGCCGCTTTACCTGCCCATGACGCTGGAGGATGAAAACGCCAGCGAGGGCACCCCCGTCTTCTACGGCGGCATCAACGTGTATCTGGAGCAGAAGTCCGACTTGTTCCGCAAATCACCCCGCTGGCTGCGCACATTCCTGAATTCCCCGGGTCTTCTCCAATGGGCCTCCGGTCGCGCCGCCAAAACCCGCGCGGAGGATGTCGGGGATCTCACCGTCTCCATGCTGCGCGGCGAGGAGGGCAATCAGGCCCGCGAACTGGATGAAATGATCCTCTGGCTGCGTGACCACGCCAGACCGGACGTGGTCTGCCTCTCCAATGCCATGCTGGCCGGCATGATCCGCCGCCTGCGCCGCGATCTGGGCGTGCCCGTGGTCTGCATGCTGCAGGGCGAGGATTACTTCCTCGATGCGATGCCTGCTCAATGGCGCGATCTGGCGTGGAAAACCCTTTCGGAACGCGCCGCCGAGGCGGACCTGTTGATCGCTCCCTCGCATTACTATGCCGCAGTCATGACGCGCCGGCTGGGACTGAACCCCGCCAGGGTGAAGGTCGTTCACAACGGCATCCCGATGGATGGTTTCAAGCCCGGAATCTCACTGCCTGCCAACCCGCCCGTGCTCGGATATTTTGCCCGCATGTGCCCCGAGAAGGGGCTGGACACACTGGTCGAAGCCTTCCTCATCCTCCGGTCACGCAATCAGGTGCAAAACCTCCAGCTGCACATCGGCGGCGGCTGCGGCCCGGGCGACGAGCCTTTTGTGAATGAATTGATGGACCGCCTGCAAAAGCGCGGATGGTCGCGGGATGTGAAGCTGTTCCCCAATCTGACCCGCGAGGAAAAGCAGGACTTCCTGCGCGGCCTGACCGTGCTCAGCGTGCCGGCGGGTTATGGGGAGGCGTTCGGCCTTTATCTGCTGGAGGCGTGGGCTTCGGGCGTGCCGGTGGTGCAGCCACGCACC
>CAYQCZ010000055.1:0-13119 GCA_964415955.1 uncultured Verrucomicrobiota bacterium
CTCCCGCACAAGCACCTCCGCCAGGCCGCCGCTGCTCGCCGCCCTGACCGATGGGGAGGACTTTGAATTGCTGTTTACCGTGGCCGCCGGGGACGCCGTGCCGTTGCTGGACGCCTGGAAAGAGCGTTTCCCGGGACTGCGGCTGAGCTGCATCGGGAAACTGTCCGCAGAGCCGGGGCTGCGGATTCGTGACGAACGCGGTGTGCGGCCGCTGAACATCCATGGCTACGTTCATCTCCCATAGTCCTGCGGACACCGAATCGCTCGGCGAGGCCTGGGGCAGGGAGGCGCAAGCCGGATGGCTGATAGCGCTCAATGGTGATCTGGGTGCGGGCAAAACCCAGCTTGTGCGCGGCCTGGCGCGGGGGATTGGCTGCACGGCGCGGGTCCACTCGCCCACGTTCACCATCGTCAATGAATACAGCGGCGGGCGTCTCCTCATGCACCATCTGGACCTTTACCGGCTGGAATCCAAAGAGCAGGTCCTGGCCGCAGGTCTCGAAGATTACCTCGTGCAGCCGCGCGGACTGGTGGTGGTGGAATGGGCCGGGCGATGGCTGGATGCAGCGGACAAGCATCCATGCAGGTGCCGGCATGTGTCCATTGAAGTGACGGGTGAGACCACAAGGTTGATTCGCTATGAAGATGCTGGCGCTTGAATTCTCCTCCGACCGACGCAGCGTCGCCGTGGCCGAATCCTCATCCGCGGGGGCGGTCCGGCTGCTTGCGGAAACAAGTGCCGCCCAGGACGCATCCATCGGGCCGCTGGCGCTCATCCAACAGGCGCTGGAACGTGCGGAGGTGGGGCGCGGGGACATCGGGGCGGTTGCGATCGGGCTGGGACCGGGTTCCTACACGGGCATCCGCATGGCCATTGCCACGGCGCAAGGCTGGAAGATTGCCCGGGATGTTGCGCTCAACGGGGTCAGCAGCGTCGACATCATCGCGTGGGACGTCTGGAAGAATGGCGGAAGAGGTTCCGCGTGTGTGGCGGTTGATGCGCAGCGCGGTGATTTTCATCTGGCACGCTTTGAACTGGCCGGGGAGGGGCCACGATGCCTCGCGCCACTGGAGCTTGTCTCCAACGATGCCGTTGCAACGGCCGTGTCCGCAGGGGCGCGGGTCTTCATGCCTGAGTCCAGGATGTCCGTTCCTGGCGCAGAGGCTGGTTTTCCAACCGCCGCCACTCTGGCTGAGGTGAGCCTGCGCAGGCCGGAATCGCGGATTGCCCTGCTGGAACCCATCTACCTGCGGCCCGTCGCCTTCGCCAAGGCGCCCCCTGCAATCTCCGTGCCCGGACTTTGACCGGGCGGGGGAAGTCGCACGGGATGGTAGGGGATGCCCCTACGCCTCTTAGTGGCATTTCCTTGAAGCCGGACCGGGCTGCCCCCAATTGCCCGTTGTGTTGCATGTCCATAATTTGTCCCTGTCAGAGCAAAATTGGACTTCAACAAAAAATGGCCATGAATGGTAACAAGCAACTGATCGAGACCCTCACTCAATCCCACATTTATCAGGAGTATGAGCAGGCGTTCAGCGAGGCGACAGGACTGCCCGTGACGCTGCGCCCGGTGGAATCATGGCAGCTGCCGTTGCACGGCAAGAAGAAGGAGAACCCATTTTGTTCGATGATGGCGCAAAAGAGCCGCTCGTGCGCCGCCTGCCTCCAGGTGCAGCAGGAGGTGGCTGATGCGGCCAAGGATTCGCCGCAGATTGTGACCTGCCCGGTGGGGTTGTGTGATGTGGCCGTGCCGGTGAAGCTGGGCGACCGTTTGATCGGCTATCTGCAATCCGGACAGGTTTTCAAGCGCAGGCCCACACCGGCGCAGTTTGACCGGGCGGCGAGCCTGGTGGAGAGCTGGGGTGTGCAGTTTGACCGCGAGCAGTTGCGTGAGGCCTATTTTTCCGGGCAGGTGATGAGCGTGAGGCAGCTTGATGCGGTGACGCAGCTTCTGAATCTTTTCAGCCAGCATCTCTCCATGCTGAGCAACCAGATCCTGGTCCAGCAGGAGCGGGCCGAGCCTCCCGTCATCACCCGCGCCAAGGCCTACATTCAGGAACATCAGGACGAGGACATTTCGCTCGGCCAGGTGGCCAGGGCGGTGAACACGAGCACCTTCTATTTTTGCAAGCTCTTCAAGAAGGCCACCGGTGTGAATTTCACCGAATACGTGGCGCGTGTGCGCATTGAAAAGGCCAAAACCCTCCTTCTGAACCCGCATTTGCGGATCAGCGAAATTGCCTACGAGGTCGGATTCCAGTCCCTGACCCACTTCAACCGGGTTTTCAAAAAGATTCTTGGCCAGTCTCCGACACAGTATCGAGCCGCACTGCCGGGGCATGCCTGATGGGGAATCGAAAGCAAAACGTGGCGCAGGGAAGGCAGGGCGGAGTTGCACGCAAGCGCCGTGCCGTGCCCTCCTTTTCGCGTGTCTTGCCGGCGGACATGAGTATCCTGCACCGCATGAACGAGGCCGCCGCGCGCGATGATGGCACGCCCGATGCATCGAATGATGGCGAAGGCCGGACTGCCGGGCCGGCCTCCCTTCACATCAGTTCAGGATCGACCCTCAAGGAACTCAGGGATCTGGAGGCCGCCGTGGATGCCCATTCCATCGTGGCCATCACCGACTCCAGGGGGCGCATCACCTATGCCAACGACAAGTTCTGCGAGATTTCCAGGTATGATCGCGGGGAGCTGATTGGAAGGGATCACCGCATCATCAACTCGGGTTTTCACCCGGGCGAATTCTTCAAGGATCTATGGCGCACGATTCGCGGCGGCAACGTCTGGAAGGGTGAAATCCGCAATCGCGCCAAGGACGGGACCATCTACTGGGTGGACACAACGATCTTTCCATTTCTGGACTCGACGGGCAGACCGAAGCAGTTCATCGCCATCCGGACGGACATCACCGAACGCAAGCGTCTGGAGGAGCAGATACTCAGGATCAGCGAGGCCGAGCAGCAGCGCATTGGCCAGGATCTGCACGATGGCATCTGCCAGCAACTGGCCGGCATCGAGCTGATGAGCGAGGTTTTGTCCCAATCCCTGCTCAGGCGGCACAAGGGCTCTTCCACGCAGGCCGCAGCCATCGCGGCCAACATTCGCGACGTGATGGCGCAGACGCGCCGGCTTGCCAGGGGGCTTTGCCCGGTGGTGCTGGAGTCTGAGGGGTTGATGGCCGGGTTGCTGGAGTTGTGCTCCAGCACGGAAGGCATGTTCCACATCCGGTGTGCCTTCCGGTGCGATGTGCCGGTCCTGATCAAAAGCCATGCGGTTGCCATGCATCTTTACCGCATCGCCCAGGAAGCCGTGAATAATGCCGTCAAGCATGGTCGCGCCCGGCGCATTGATGTCGCGCTGGTCAGCACACCGGAGAGGCTGTCCTTGATCGTGAGCGATGACGGAACTGGAATCGCCGCAGATTCGCACCGGAAGGGTGGGATGGGGCTTCGCATCATGAATTACCGCGCCGGGGCGATCGGTGGAACGCTCGCGATTGAGAGGGTGCCCTCCGGCGGCACCACCGTGGTGTGCAGCGTGGCCGATCCATCCAGACATTTCTAACCTCAGCATCCATGCCGCGCAGCAAACAGGACAAAGTCGTCAGAACCCGCATTTTCATCGTGGATGACCATCCCATGATGCGTGATGGACTGAAGCTTCTCATCAATGCCGAGCCGGACTTGGCCGTGTGTGGCGAGGCCGGGGACGGACTTCAGGCCCTGGATGAACTGGGGCGGGCCCGGCCGGACCTTGTGCTTGTGGACATCACGCTTCCGGGAAAGAGCGGGCTGGAGCTGCTGAAGGATTTGCAGGCAATGCAGCCGGAGCTTCCGGTGCTCGTGATCTCGATGCATGACGAAACGGTTTATGCGGAGCGCGTCCTGCGCGCAGGCGGGCGCGGTTATGTCATGAAACAGGTCGGAGGCAGGAAGCTGCTGGAGGCCATCCGCAAGGTGCTGTCCGGGCAGGTGTATGTCAGTGAAGCCATGGCGGCCCGCATCCTGGAGGCGTTCTCGGGCGGACAGCATCCATCGTCTCCGTCCCATGTGGGCAGGCTTACCGACCGTGAGTTTGAAGTTTTCCAGCTCATCGGAGAGGGCCATGGCACCAGTGACATTGCGGGGAAACTGCATCTCAGCGTCAAAACCGTGGAGGCTCACCGTGCCAACATGAAGCAGAAACTCGGAGTGAAGACAGCCACTGAACTGGTGCGTGAGGCGGTGCGATGGATGGAAGGCCAGTCGGGGGTTTGACCCCCTCCCCCCGGGGAATCCCCCAGGCCGGAACCGGAATCCGCCCGATTTTCCGTCCCGATTTTCCGTTTCAAATGCTTCTGGTATTCTTGCACCATGATCACGTCCATGGTTTCTGATTTGGAGGTTCCCTCAAATGTGTCCGCGCTGCACGCAGTGAGGGCCATGATCTTTTACGAGGATGACATCACCTGCGAACGCGCACGCGAATTGATGGAAGCGATGTCCTGTAGATTTGGGGCGGGGTGCATGTTTCAGCAAACATCGGCCAGCCTGGAGGTTCTCGACACGCCCCGGCTGCGTGAGGACGCCATTCGTGAAGCCAGGGATGCGGACATGATCATTGTGTCCTGCCATGATGACCATGGCCTTCCGTCCGGCATGGAGGCCTGGTGCGAAGGGTGGGCAGGGGCCGGACCAAGGGAGGACGCCGCCATCGTTGGATTGTTCGACAATCACCAGACCGTTGGGACAGGGCCTGTGCATGGCTTCATGCAGACATTCGCAAGCCGATGCGGGGCGACGTTCATCCCACACACACAATTCAGCGAAAAACCAAGCCTGCCGGACGCAGGACGCCACCGTCCGAACCCGGCAGGAGTGCGAGGCTGGATGCACGGAGGTCTCAACGAATAGCCCGGCGATGGGAACAGCCGGGTCCGGCGGCGGCATCAAAGCACCGGAGTTTTTCCAGGCACTGCCACGGGATACCACCCATCAGCGTCCGGGACGACGGGCGGAACGCTGTTCCAGTCCAGCGGGCCATCCGGCACCAGCGACAGTTTCGAATCAAACGCCTGGTCCCATTCCACCATTTTGCCGGAATACGTCGCCATGCGTCCGAGGATGGCCGTCATGGTGCTCATGGCCCCGTGCCGGGCCTCATTGTAGGGCTTGTTGTTCCGAATGGCCTCCAACCATGGGTAATGTTCGAGTTGATGGCCGTCTTCGGCCTTCTTGAGCCGCAGTTCCCACGCGTTCGGTCCTGTGATGCGAAAGAGCCGTCCCTGCACACCGAGATCGGCAGTCCCTTTGGAACCCTGCACGTGTTCCGTCACCTGGTTGTAGGTGCCCAGTTGACCCTGACGGCACTGGCTGAACATCCGTGAGCCGTCCGCGTATTCGTATTCCACAAAGTGATGATCGAAAATCTGGCCGTGAATCTTCTGGTTGCGCACCTGACGTCCGCCCATGCCCTGGGCGCGGACCGGGTGGGTGCCCTTGATCCAGTTGATGACGTCGATGTTGTGGATGTGCTGCTCGACGTTGTGATCACCAGAGAGCCACGTGAAGTAATACCAGTTGCGAATCTGATATTGCATCTCCGTCTTACCATCCTTGCGTTCCAGACCGCCTCGCGCGTTGCCCAGCCAGTAGGCCCGCATGGTGTGAATGTCGCCAACGGCCCCGTCCTGCAATCGTTTGACAGTTTCCATGTAGGAAGGCTGGTGGTGTCGCTGCAGGCCTACGGCCACCTTGAGTCCCTTCTTTGTGGCTTCCTCGGCGGCAGCCAGCACGCGCCGGACGCCAGGAGCATCCGTGGCCACGGGCTTCTCCATGAACACATGTTTGCCCTGTTTCACAGCCTCCTCGAAATGCAACGGGCGAAATCCGGGTGAGGTGGCCAGTATTACGGCATCGGCCTCTGCAATGGCCTTCTTGTAGCCGTCAAAGGTGGTGAACTGCCGTTCGAATGGCACATCGACTCGGTCCGGATGCTGCGTGCGCAGACTGCTCAGGCTGCTGAGAAGTTTTTCCTCCTGCACATCGCACATGGCCCGGAGCTTGGTGCCGGGATCGGCGATCATCGCCTGGTTGGCCGCACCGGAACCACGTCCGCCGCAGCCGACCATGGCGATCTTGAGCGTGTCACCGCCGGCGGCATGGGCGAATCTTGCGACGGGCAAAGTTGTGAGCAGGGCGGCGCCCGCGGCTGCGGTGGTGGAATCATGGAGGAACGTGCGCCGTGTGATGGGCGGGCGTGATGAGGATGGAAACGGGGTGGCTTGGGAGGCTTTCATGGGTGTGGGAAACAATGCATCCCCGATGTTCGCAGCGTCGAGAATTTTGACCGCCCGGACCGATGGCGGTCAGATCAGGGGCAGCACTTTTGCCAGGATCATCGTCACCACCAGTCCGAGCAGACCCATCAGTGAGATCATGAGCGAAAAGGTTTTGAGCATCTCCTTCTCGGTGAGGCCGCTCATCTTGCAGATGACCCAGAAACCGCTGTCATTCATCCACGGATAAGGCTTGGAACCGCAGCCGATGGCCAGTGCGACATACACGGGATGAAACCCAAGCTGCTCGGGTGTGGCCAGGCCGCCCACGATGCCCACCGTGGTGATCATGGCCACGGTGGCCGAGCCCTGGGCCACGCGGATCAGCGTGGTTACAAAAAAAGCCAGGGGCAGGATGGCGATGTTGTAGGCCTGGGCGATGTCAGCGATGCGTTCCGCGATGCCTGTCTGCTGGAGCACGGTGCCGAAAGCCCCGCCGCCGGCGGTGATCAGAATGATCAATCCTCCGCTGGAGAGCGCGCTTTCCATGGCCTTGGACAGGAGCTTCCGATCGCCGCCCTTGCGCTCCACCAGCATGGCGATGGACACAGCCGCTGATATGACCAACGCGAGATTTTTGTCACCGAGACGTGCGAACGTCTCGATGATCGTGGTGGTCCATAGCGGAAGGTGATCCCGAAGCGTCTCGTCGAAATAAGCCTGCATGGCCGCATCACCACCGATCAAGATCACCGGCAGCAGGATGGGCATCAGCGCCAGCCACAGCGGCGGCAGTTCGCGCTCGTCACGATGGGTGAGCCTTTCCAGTTCCTTCAGCGAGACATCGGCAGTTTCACGCAGCGGAATGGGCCAGCGACGGTTGGCCCAGTAGGCGAAGGCGATTCCAAAGGCCGCCGTCACTAGACCAATGCAGATGCCGCCCAGCATGGCCAGGCCCATGTTGACCTTCAGTTCACCCGCGACGAACAACGGACCGGGTGTGGGCGGCACGAGGGAATGGGCCATCGTCGCGCCTGTGATGATGGTCAGGACATACAGCAAATAGTTTTTCTTCGTTCGCGCCGCCAGCGCCTTGCCCAGCGGGATCATCAAGTAGAACACGGTGTCAAAAAAGACCGGGATGCCGAGCGTGAACCCCGTGGTGGCAAAGGCGATGGGCGCGCGTTTCTCGCCAAGCAGCAGCATGGCGGAGCGGACGACTCGATCCGCCGCGCCGCTGTCGAGCAGGCATTTGCCGATGACCGCGGCCATCGCGATCAGAATGCCAATCTGGCCGCAGGTGTTTCCGAAGCCCGAGGCGACACGTTCGCCGACGGATTGTTCAGCCACTTTTTTGGCGGCAGTCGGAGTCATCTTTCTGGTTTCCACCCCCCAGCGCTCGACATACGCGGAAGGTGTGAGCGCCCCCACCAGAAGGGCCCCGGCCATCAGGGCGACAAACGCATGCAGCCGCAGCCACAAGATGCCGCCCACCACCACGGCCATTCCCAGAAGCATGATGAGGATGGGGTCCATCAATCTGTCATCGGTAACCAGTGGTCAGAGTTCAGTGGCTGCGTCATGCCGGCACGTGCTGCGCATGCCTGTCAATGCGAAGCATCGGCGCCCTCCACCCATTTCACGCTGTGATCACCGGTGACGGCGACGGTCTCGGGTGGTGAAAAGATTTTGAAGTAAGACCATGGTCCCGGAAGGAAAGGATATTGCTCGATGACCTTCTCGTTGATGTCGATGCCCAGTCCCGGGCCTTTGGGCACATTCAGATAACCGCCTTGGATGTCCATTGGCTGTGACAGAATTGCATCCGCAACGGCGAAGGGATACATGCCTGCGCGGCCATTGTTCGAATAGCAGGGGTATTCCAGCCACTCGACCACGCTTTCATCCCAGCAGATGCCCAGATGTGCCGCTGCCAGAACTTCCAGGGTTGTGCCCCAGCTATGGAAGGCGAACTTGAGGCCCGCCTTCGCAACTGCATCGAATACGCGCCGCCCCATCTCCACGCCGCCCTGACAGCAAACATCGGCCTGGATGTAGCTGGCGCATTTGGTGTCGATCAGGTCCATGAAACCGCTCTCCTCCTGCTCGTGTTCGCCTGTCGCAATGGGTGTGGGGCTGACGGCGTTGAGCTTCCGGTAGGCATCGTGGTCATCCGGCGGCATCGGTTCCTCGAGCCAGGTGGGTTTGAATGCGGCCATGGCTTTGGCAAGATTGGTGACCGTTTCCAGGGAATAGGACTTGTCACCCATGCGCCACCAGGAATGCGCATCAATCATCAGTCCAAATTCCGGTCCGGTGGCCTTGCGCATCAGTTCCACTGTCCTCAAGTCGTCTTCCGGTCCGAGTGCCGGGCGCATCTTGTAGGCCGGGAAACCCATGGCCTTCACGGCGGCGGCTTCCTCGGCGAATTTCTCCGGCGGTTGATACATGCCCGCGCTGCCATAGAGCTTGATGCGGTCGCGCTTTCTGCCGCCGATCAATTCAGAAAGGGCGCAACCCTCGAACCGGGCGGCGGCATCCATCACCGCGATTTCCACGGAGCGATATGTCTTGGTCAGTTCGAGTTCGCCCTGAAAGTTGAAGGACTTCCATTGCCTGGGATCCTTGCCCATGAGAAAGGGCGCGATCGTCTCCTGGATTTCCCGTGCCGCCCGTTCATGGGCGGGGCCGGGTGCATAGCCTTTGAGACCCGTGTCCGTGGTGATGCGGATCAACATGGCGTCGCGTTTGAGAATCGTGCGCTCGCCATTGTAAAATTGGAGTTTGAGCGGCTCGGGGAGAGCGCAGGACATCAGGAAAGGTTCGACACGGGTGATTTTCACGCCGGATTGGTTAACGGCTGGGAAGGGCGATGTCGAGGCGGGAAACGGACGTGCCGATTGACCGCCGCCTTTCCGGGCGCGTATCTTCCCCGCGCGTGAATCTCCTAGAAGTCCAGAATCTCAAAGTGCATTTCCCGGTGAAGCAGGGGCTTTTCGCGCGGGTGAAGGCGCATGTGAAAGCCGTCGATGGCGTGAGTTTCTCGGTGGCTCCCGGAGAAACGGTGGGCCTCGTGGGTGAAAGTGGCTGCGGCAAAACAACTCTGGGCCGCGCGATCATCCGGCTTCTGGATCCGACCGCAGGTTCCGTGAAATTCAACGGGGAGGACATTGCCGGCCTGAGCGGCGGGGAACTGCGGAAGCGCCGGCGTCAGTTCCAGATGATTTTCCAGGACCCTTACGGCTCCTTGAACCCGCGTATGACCGTGGGCCAGATCATCGGGGAGGCGATTGACATCCACAAACTGGCTCCCAGTCCCGAGGCTCGTGCGCAGCGCATCGGGCAGTTGTTGAAGGATGTGGGTCTGGACCCGATGCACGCCGAGCGTTACCCGCATGAATTCAGCGGTGGCCAGCGACAACGCATCGGCATTGCGCGGGCGCTGGCGGTGGAGCCGAAACTCATCGTATGCGACGAGCCTGTGAGCGCCCTGGATGTCTCCGTGCAGGCGCAGATCATCAATCTGCTGCAAGACCTCCAGAGGGAGCACGGCATGGCCTATCTCTTCATCGCGCATGATCTGGCCGTGGTGGAACACATCAGCCGACGTGTGCTGGTGATGTATCTGGGCAGGGTGGTGGAACAGGCCGAAGCCAAGACACTGCTGCGCGATCCCAAGCATCCTTACACGCAGGCGTTGATATCAGCCGTGCCGGTGGTGGATCCCGATTCGAAACGCCAGCGCATCGTTTTGCCGGGCGACGTGCCATCGCCGATCAATCCGCCTTCCGGCTGTCCGTTTCACCCACGCTGTCCTGTTGCCGAGGCGCGATGCAAAACGGAAGTCCCGGCATTGCGAGAAATCAAGGACGGGCATCTGGCAGCCTGCCACCTGGCGGAATGAGTGAACCGAACGCACCTGGCAGGACATGAGCCGGAAACATGCATCAGAGGCCAGTTTGCATCGCAGGTGCTTTTCGCGCGGATTCAAAACCTCCATGTGCCGTTTCTGGGCCTGGCTCGTCATCTCCCTGGGGAGCGGCTGTGTCCTGGAAGCCGCCGAGCATGTGGTGGGTCCGGGGCGCGAGTTCGCCGACCCCGGTGAGGTCCCATGGGAGAAGCTCGCTGCAGGCGACACGGTTTTGATTCATTGGAGGCCCGAACCTTACCGGAACAAATGGGTGATATGCCGCCGGGGAGAACCAGACAAACCCATCACGGTGCAAGGTGTGGCGGGCCCGAAGGGCGAGTTACCGGTCATCGACGGTGATCGTGCCGTGGTCCGCAGAGAACTGGATTACTGGCATGAACAACGAAGCGTGATCAAGGTTGGCGGTGCCAACCGGCCCGAGGACACGTTTCCGGCGCACATCGTCATCGAGAATCTGGAGGTGCGCGGGGCGCGTCAGCCTAACACCTATATTGGGCGCAAAGGGCAGGGAACGTATGTGGACATCGCCGCCGGCATTTTTGTGGAGAAGGGAGAAGACATCACCATTCGCAACTGCACGCTTCGTGACAATGCCAATGGACTGGTTGTGGCCAGCCAGTCCAAGTCGGTCATCGTGGAGCACTGCTGGATTTTGGAAAACGGCGTGGAAGGCAATGTCTATGCCCACAACGCCTACACAAGCGCGGACGGCATGACGTTTCGGTTCAATCGCTTCGGCCCGCTGCGAAAAGGCTGCCCCGGCAACAATCTCAAGGATCGTTCAGCGGATTTGCTGGTTCACTGCAACTGGATCGAAGGCGGCAGCCAGCAACTGGACCTGGTGGACGCCGAGGATCGTGAATCGCTGCGCATGAGCCCGGATTATCAGCAGGTGGTCGTCCATGGGAACGTCCTCATCGAACATGATGGAGATGGTCGGGATGACATTGTCCATTTCGGTGGCGACAGCGGCAATGTGGACTGGTATCGCCGTGGCCCGTTGCGCTTCCATCACAACACTGTGGTGTCGTTTCGGAAGGGAAACACCACGCTTTTCAGGTTGTCGGGCGATGCGCAGTCGGTGGACGCGCAGAACAACATCTTTGCCGCATTGGGTGGCGGGACCTTCTCCATCATGGAATCCTCCGGCCGGGTTTCGCTGGTCCACAACTGGCTGACCGAAGGCTGGCAGCCATTGGAAAAACGCGGGACGGGACGGGTGTTGGCGAAGGAGGGAATGCTGACCGGCAAGGAGCCCGGCTTTCGCGACGCGCTGAAGATGGATTTCAACCTGATGCCAGGTGCGCCCTGCGCCAAAGGAAGCGGCACTTTGGAAGGCGGGATCATCAATCCCAATCTCCTGGGAGAGGCCTACCACATGCACCAGGGCAGGAGAAGTGTTTCGCTGCCGAAGAGCGGGGGTGCGCTGGGTGCCTTCCGATGACCGCTCTCCGGTAGTTATTCAAGCCCGTAGGGGACCAGTTTCCTGGGCTTCTTGTCGGCCTCGAGCAGCCAGATGCTTCGGCTGACAAAATGCTCCTTCAAACGACGGTTCGCGGCCTGTCCCATGTCGCGCGCCCACACCACTTTGGACTCTGGAATGTCTGCGTCGTTATAGACCCACTCGTCATGCGGCGCGTGATCGGGAGAATAGCGCATGATCACCAGATGCCTGCCGCCGCCGCTGGTGAGTTGCTGAATCATCCTTTCGCGCTCCACATTGCCGGGAGGTTGCCGCTGGTGATGGAGGCGGAAAAACACCGGCGAAAGCAGACAGGCCCCCAGCAAGGCTGCCGTGAGCGCCCTGCCACGCGATGCCGGGTGGGGCTTCCATTGCGCAAGAAAACGCAGTCCCTGCAATTCCAGCAGCAGCACGAAGATGAAGAACGGCGCTGCATAATGCGGCTGGAGCGGCCAGCTTTGGTTGTAGAGCAGCAACACATAGCCAGCGAGCAGGCCCGCGGCCAGGCGGGCCTTGTTGTTTCGTCGGATGGCTGCACAACCGGCGATGGCCGGGACAAGCATCACCATCTGCCACAGATACGCCTTGGAAGCCGTCCAGGTCTTCCGTGCGCAGTCCATGGCCCATCCTTTGGGCGTTTGCTGCCGTTGGTGGAAATCCAGCGCCCAGCCGGTCCAGAACCTTTTCATCACCTCATGGCGATACGCAGGTTCCGGCCGGGCCTGCTGCCACACGAAAAGGGGCGTCATGGCGTAGGTGTCCTCATGTTCCATGTAGGGCAGCCGCAGTGGTTTCCCGGTCACACGGTAATTGTAATACGCCATCCAGGTGAATCCCATCGCCAGCACTGCAACCAGCGGGAGCCCTGCACGCAGGAGGAGTGCCCGTGCCGTCAGCCTGCCGGACTTCAATCGCGCCATGAGGATGACGGCAAGCCATGTCATCAACATGGCGGCGCAGATGAACCCTTCAAACGGGCGGCTGTTCGCCAGAACAATCAGGCCGAAGGCCAGCCATGTGAAATCTGTGACACGCAAATTGCTTGTCCGCCAGATGCGTCCGGCGGCCCCGGCGACGAGCGCGCCGCCTGTTGTCGCAGCAGCCCCTCCCCAAAAGCACTGGCCCCACTCCAGAACGAGCGGATGCACGACGGCAAGCAGACCGCCCAGAAGCGCCCATCGCCCCGGCAGCCACGCCAGCAGCGCCCAATACAGCGCCATGCAGGCGAGGGCGTTACCAATCCATGCCCCCACAATGGCGCGGCCTGCCAGAGATTGACCAAGCGCCAGCAGCAGTCCCTGGGCGGGTGGGTATTTGGAGGCATGGGTGGGCTGGACGAGGATGTGGAAGGATTCGAAATGCTCCCACAACGGGTGCATCGGGCTGGCCAGCCTTCCATGCGAAAACGTGTCCCCCGCGAGCAGGTAACTGTATTCGTCATGAATGCCGGGCACGGGCCACCG
>CAYQCZ010000056.1:0-6157 GCA_964415955.1 uncultured Verrucomicrobiota bacterium
CCGTACGACGGCACTTCCGCCGCTTTTGCGACGTCAAAAAAGTTCGTAACAGTCAGGGCGTCTGGTTCGATCAAGGTGAACTTCCCAAACTACAGGCGGCCATGGTCGCGCTCACACCGGCAGCAGAGGCGGCGCATTCCAGATCAGAGGGATTTGGCTGGATGGACGTCGCGGACGTGGGCGACCTGCTGCTTGGGTTGGCAGAAACGGCACCGGAACTGGCCGGGAAACTCATTCTTGCGGTGTTTGAGGTGATGCTCAGTTGATGGGTGGCGTGCCGGTCCCCGGAGAGGTCAGCTTCAAACCCACAATCCCCAGCACGATCAGTGCGATGCTCACAAGTCGCAGCCAGTCGCGGGATTCATTGAACAGCAGAATCCCCATCACCGCGCCACCCGCACCGCCGATGCCTGTCCACACGGCATACACCGTCCCGGCTGGGATGCTCTTCATCGCCTGCGCGGCGCAGAGCATGCTGACAATCATGGCCAGCACGGTGAGGACGGATGGCCACAGGCGTGTGAACCCCTCCGAATACTTCATGCCGGCCAGCCAGCCGATTTCCATGATGCCCGCGATGATCAACAATGCCCATGCCATGGGCGCATTGGCAGCGAGGATGGCGGGGGTGTCAACGTGAATGTTCCGGCAAGCCGCAGCGGCCGCCTCAATGGGCAGCCCGCATCAAGAAACAGCTTCCCCAGTCCGTGATTCCCCGGGCCCCAGACAGACTCACAGGCGGCGGCCTGGCAGGGGCATTCAGTGTCTTGCGGTCCCGGCCCGCTGCCGCATCTGCCAGATCAGCCAGGTGATTTCTTCTTGGAAGGCGTTCCTGGTCGGATAGGGGAACGGCTCCGCACTGCCTTCCCGGATATGATAGGCACCGCGATTCAATCCCGCATGAGGTGCGCGATGACACAACGCCTGCACCAGCAGCGCGAAGTTCCGTGCCGTGTCCCTGGTGCGACGGTCGCCCAGGCAGTTGAACAACATCAGCGCCCTGCCATCCGCCTTGATGGAGTAGCGGGCCACCCCGCGTGTGAGCACCAACTCCAGCATCCATTGCGCATTCTGCTGCTCGCGCGTGTCGTAATCGACCTCCGTCACATAATACATGCCCCCGTCGGCTGTGTAGCGCTTCACCCTTTTCTCCGTGCGAACACGGTTGAATTCGGTCAATCGCACATGCCCGGCGGCGATCAGCATCAGGTGCTTCCACTCCAGGGGAAAACTGCGCCCGAGCGGATCGTAAATCATCAGTGCGTCGTCGCTGAAATCGAGCCGGTTGACGAATTTTGTGGGCGGCAGTTCTGGCAGGTCGCTTTCCGACACCACAAAGGTTTCGACGCCCTGCGCCTTCAACGCGGCATGGATGCCTGTGGCCGCCTCAAGAGTCTTTCCCTTCACCAGAATCCCGAAGGCATCCCTGCCGAGAATGTCCGCATCGACCGCCGTCAGCGTGGGCGTCAGGGCAAAGGCGCGCCGCATGGCTTCAATGTCGGGAGGTTCAAGGCTTGCCTGGACAATGGCGTAACTCATGAAAACCGGCTCACATAACCACAAACCCCGCGGACCGGCAACGTCCTGGCGTGCCACTTGTTGAGGCGGCCCGGTCATGGTTCACTCGGGCATGCCTGCGCCCACACAACACTGTCACAAATGCGGCTGGGAATGGACCTTCCACCGTCCACCAGGCCGCAGTGAAACCTGCCTGCGCTGCCAGGCCGACCTCAAAGTGTGCCTGAACTGCGCGCATTATGATGTGAAGGTGGCCTACCACTGCCGCGAAAAGCGTGCCGAGGAGGTGGCGGACAAGGTATCGGCCAACTTCTGCGAATACTTCGAAATGGCCCGCAGGGAGTTCGTGGCTCGGGGAGAAGACTCGCGGGAAACCAAGGCGCGCGACAGTCTGCGCAAACTGCTGGGCGATTAGGCACCTTCAGGAAGTGCGCCCGGAAATCGTCTGCGGAGTGTCCTCACGAGCACCGCATCGGCGCGTGGAGAAATCATTTCCACGGGCGAATGGCCACGCTTGCATGCCCAGCGCAGCGCCAGCCCCAGCAGCACGACGGTGATCAGGATGTTGGGCCACGCATTGAGCGCCCATTGTCCGTCCCACACCAGGCGCGGTTCACTGGCGAGTGGTTGCAAAATGGGGATGGCCCACTGTTCACCTTCCGGTCCCCGCGCGCCCACCAGGTCGCCCAGCAAATGCAGCTGGAAGCTGATGAACACCAGCAGCGCGGTTGCAGAATGGCGGCGTGCCATCGCGCCGAACACCAGGGTCACCAAAAGGCAGAAACCCATGTTGTGACCCAGCTCATGGTGAAAACGACCCCACCAATCGGTCGCATGGCGCGTTGCCAGATCGACGATCAACCCAAACCCATCCAGATCGGGAATGACCCCGGCAAGGGTCACAAGCGCCCGGTCGCGTTTCTCCAGCGGTGTTGTATGAGCCACCGCCCAGCCAGCGAGGAAGTGCGTGACCGGGCTCACGTGATCACGTGCTACTTGACCTGTGAGGTTGGCTGGATGACGCCCTTCTCCACCAGCTTGCGCAGCTTGGGCACGATCACATAGCTGCAATATGGATTCTTGTTGGCGTTCAGATTGAAGTAGTTCTGGTGGTAATCCTCCGCCGGATACCAGTTCTTGAGCGGGCCGATCTCCGTGACGATGGGATTCTTCCACTCGGTCTGGTTGCGCTTCTTTGCCTCCTCGGCAGCCTTCTTCTGCTCGTCGTTTGTATAAAAGATGCACGAGCGATACTGCGGGCCCTCGTCCGCGCCCTGCTTGTTCAACGTGGTGGGATCATGCGCCGCGAAAAAGACATCCAGCACCGTGTCGAGCTTCACCTTTTCGGGATCGAAATCCACCTTCGCCACCTCGGCATGGCCTGTGGTCTTGGTGCAAATCTGCTCGTAGGTGGGATTCACCACATGACCGCCTGAGTAGCCGGACACCACTTTGGTCACACCCGGCAGGCGTTGGAAGACGGCTTCGACACACCAGAAACAACCTCCGCCCACGACAATGCTCTGCGTGTTGGACTTGGCGGCGGGCTTGGAGTCTTTGGATTCAGTTTTCACAGGATCAGCGGCTTGGATGGTGGAGACGATCGCGACCAGCACAGCGGCAGCGAACAGGAATGGACGACGTTTCATGGGCATATAGTAACGCACCGCAACCAACCCGCAACCACTGGAAAAGGTTCAACGCAGGGAACAAGGAGGTGCACGCAAAGGAATTGGAACCGAACTTTGTGCTCTTTGGGAGGCGCTTTCGTAATTCCTGCTCGTCCTCGAAACCACATTCACGAGGACGACGACGAGCATGAGTAGGAGGACGATTCTCAACCCCAGTTACAACTTACCCTTGCGATTTCTGCGCAACCCCTTTGCGTCCTCTGCGTTCAATTCCCGGCGCGCACAGGTTTACGGCTTTGTCCCGCCCAGCTTGAGCAACCGCTCCGCCTGCTCTGAAGTCACCGGCATCACGGACAATCGCGATTGCCGGATCAACGCCATGTCGGCAAGGGCCTTGTCCGCCTTGATGACGTCCAGCGGCACCGGCTCGGCAAAGGCCTTCACCGGCTTCAAATCCACGCAGCTCCAGTCGCCTTCCTTGGCGGTGGGGTCGGCATAGGCTTCCTTGGCAACCTTCGCCACGCCGACGACCTGCTTGTCGCTGACACTGTGATACACGAACACGATGTCGCCTTTCTTCATGGCCCGCAGATGGATGCGCGCCTGGTAATTGCGCACACCCGTCCACGCCGTGCCGCCGTCCTTCACAAGGTCCGCCCATGAATAGGCCTCCGGTTCCGATTTCACCAGCCAGTGGTTGCTTGCCATGCGCGGGAATTAACAACAAAGCAACGCAGTGACCAAGGAGGATTTGAAAGCGTTCGCATGGAGCACGGTTCGATCACAACCAGCCCTCGCGACAGCGCCAGTCTTCATCTCCATGTTTCCGGATCACTTCTGAAAGCCTGCGGATGACACCACGAAGATCGGTTTGTTTGAGACGTTTGCTGTCGGCGTAGATGACACCAGCGTGCGACAGTCCGGCCTGGAGACGCTGGCGAACATGCAGTGGAACGCTGTTCACATCACGCGTTACCAATGTGAGGTTTTCCCCATCCAGAACGTCCAGCAGGGCGGGATCAGGAAAACCTCCCCACTCGGTTTCATGGATGCTTTGAACTTCACGTTTGGGAAAGGACCGACGCAGGGCGGCTGCCACTTCCACAGGGAAATGTTCGTCCAGCAACAGTTTGATGCTCACAGCGCTTCAATGGCCGGGTTGCGGTCCTTCGCGGCATCCAATGTGGTTTCAGCGTGCAATCTCAGACAGGCGGCGATTTCTTCCGGATAAGCCCTCGCGTATTGAACCGCCATCCTGACCAGCGCCACCGGCTTGCCCATGTGCTTTGCGGCTTTTATGACGTCGCCGGAACATTCCTTCACAAGCTCAACGATCATCCAAACCGGCCAGCGCGTGCCGGAGAGACAAGCGACACGCCCAGGCTGCCCATCCCGGAAATCAATGGCAGGGAATCGCGCCCGTCGAACGCCTTCCGAAACGAATTGGGCCGCCAGTGTGCCGGCTGTGCTGCCACGGAGTGCGGCCACATCGTCCAGTTCTAGACGTTCATGCTCGGTGATTCGCAGGGACAGGGGTGCACTCTTGGCTGCCGTTGTCATACGTTGCATACAATACCAGCCAGCCGATGACCTTCAAGGAGCAAGCATGCGCCCATGAGTAGGCCTCCGGTTCCGATTTCACCAGCCAGTGATTGTTTGTCATGCGCGGGAATTGACAACGAAGCAATGAAGTCACCAAGGAGGATTTGAACGCCCTGTGTTTGAAAAGGTCCAATCCATGATGAACTTCGCATCACTGGGGCATTTGGCCGGCCGGCACCGCACCGCCATCAAGGTCGTGATCTGGAGTTTCGTGGCATTCTTTGTGTTCATGGCCATTGAGGCTGTGCATGTCCGCACACGCGAACGCTTCACCTGCCTTTATTGCCGCCTGGAGCATGTGAGCCAGAGTTTTGCTGAATACCAATGGGACACGTTCACCACAAACGAATTCACTGAATGGTATGGGACTTACAAACCGTCCCATGCCCACCAGTGGGAGCAATCAAGCTGCACCGTCAGCCGCAGCGTGTTTGGATTGGGAGCCAAGTTCAGTTGCCGCCGACCACATCCCATCTTTCTCCTCCCGCCGAACATCGAATTGAGATTCGTCAAAGTGGCGAAACCACACGAAATCCAAGGGTTCTTCGAAAGCCTTTGCTCAACCAATCAGGATGAACAACGCCTCGCAGTGGACAAGGCTTGGAAAACCGTTCTTGAGGAGGACTGACTGCACTGCGAACCGCAGTCACAGCTCAATACTCCCTATTCTTTTTGATGCCGGGTTCGGGCACGGGATACATGCCGTTCTTGTCCGCCTGCACAGGCGCGGGTCTGTCGAAGGTGAATTTGTCCGCTCCGGGTGCGTATTCGTGGTCGTTGTTCAGAAATTCCTCAAGCGTCACTTCCTGCGCGGTATGCGCGGCGAAGCGGCCCAGTGATGTGACCGCGCTGGCATACGTGCCGGAGGCGGCTTCGTTGAAGGGTTTGTCCTCGCGGATCGCCTCGACCAGGTCCTGCCACTCGTTGAAGAACGGATCGTCCACGCTGCCGTCCTTGTTTTCCTTGGATTTCCAGATCAGGCCTTCGCTGGTCGGGGCCTGTGTGCGGAAGGTGCTGGAGGGCCGGCCGCAATCGCCCTGTTTGGAGACGATGGCCATGCCCTTGGTGCCGTGCGCGTAGCTGGAATAAATCGGCGCGGCACCAAGCATGCAACGCCCGTCCATATACATCTTGGCGCCGTCCTCGAAGGTATATTCCACAGAGTAGGAATCGAAGTTCTGGTCCACATACGGTTCGCCGCCGGGCGAGGTGCGGTAGTGTCTGCCGCCGATGCCCTGTGCCTTCACCGGCCAGGCGTTCTTCATCCAGCACAGGTGGTCGATGTGATGGATGTTGAAGTCGCTGTAGCCGCCGCCGCTGGCCCAGAGAAATCCATGGAAACGCGAGATCTGCCAGAGCAGCTCGCTGCCCTCGCCGTTCCATTTTGTTGAAAACACGGAGCCGAT
>CAYQCZ010000056.1:6167-13101 GCA_964415955.1 uncultured Verrucomicrobiota bacterium
CAGCATGGTCAGATCGCCAATCTCGCCGTCCTGAATGCGCTTGTGCAGTTCCTGAAGCGCGCGGCTGTGGCGTGACTTGAGGCCCACGCCCACTTTCAGGTTCTTGGCGGAGGCTTCCTCGGCGAGCTTGAGCATGCGCTTGGAGGTGGGGCCGTCGGCCGTGAGCGGTTTTTCCATGAACACGTTCAGCCCTTTCTCAATGGCGTATTTGAAATGCACCCAGCGGAAGGCCAGCGGCGTGGTGAAGATGGCGATGTCGCCCTTCTTGAGGCAGTCCATGGCGTTCTTGTAGCCGTCGAACCCGATGAACTTGCGGTCGTCGGGCACGTCCACCTGGTCTTTGAATCGTTTGTTGAGCGTGTTGTAACTGGTCGTCAGCTTTGCCTCGGAGACATCCGCCATGGCCACCAGCTTGGGCGGCCCGCTTTGCTGCATGGCATCCCGCGCCGCGCCCGTGCCACGCCCGCCACAGCCGATCAACGCCACCTGGAGCTGGTCGCTGCCAGCCGCGTGGACATGCGGCAGCGCCAGGCCGGCCAGCGCGCCTGCAGCGGCGAAACGGCCGGATTGCTTGAGGAATTCACGACGGGACGGGGAAGGATTCACGGGTGTGGTCATGGCAGATTGTGTTTCCACCTGCGCCGGAGTGTCAACCTTGCAGGAAGCATGGATCGTCGTCGTTCTCTTCATCGCCCTTGCTCCCAAACTCCATCGCCCTTCAAATCCGGCTTTATAGAATCAAAGACGTTGGCTACGTTGCGCGCCATGCAATCGCACGAACTGCTTCGCGATGTGATTCACAAGGCCAATCCCAAGGAGGTCTCCGAAGAGATGGGGCTGTCACTCTCGATGATTTACAAATGGGCCGAGCCGTCCGGCGAGGGCGGCAGCGGTGCGGTCAATCCTCTGGACCGTTTGGAACAGTTGATCAAGGCCACGGGCGACGCGCGGCTGGCGCAGTGGATTTGCGAGCGCACGGGCGGTTTCTTCATCACGAATCCCAGGTCGCAATGGCCGCATCCATATTTCCTCGTGCCCGCCACCAACCAGATCGTGCAGGAGTTCGCCGACCTGCTGTCGGTGGTGGCCCATGCGGCGGCGGACAACTCCATCTCCACCGAGGAGGCGCGCAGGATCCGGCGGCGTTGGGAGGATCTCAAATCTGTCACGGAAGGCTTCGTGCATGCCTGTGAGGAGGGCAATTTCGCTGAGCTGCACAAGGAGATGAAATCCCCGCCAACCACCTGAGCCGGCGGTCACCCTTTCCAAATTCAACACTTTCCCAAAAGCAGCCAGCCCATGACGACACCGTTGAATCCAGATCAGACGCAGCCTCCACGCAAGGAAACCGTGAAGCTGAAGATTTCCGACTCGGTGAACGCGCGCAGCCGCGAGCAACTCACCGTGCATGGCGTGTCCGACGAGGTGATGGGGCGGCTCGGGCTGCTGTATGACCTGCCGTTGCAGTTCGCCGCCGAACGGAACCTCAAGGCGCTCTATGCGCTGATTCTGGAGCGCGTGGTGCATCTGATACCAGGCGCCATTCGTGGCGCGCTGCTCATCTTCGAACCCGCTTCAGGCAAGCTGGCGCTGCGCGCGAGCATTCCACATGACAACCCGCCCATCAGCCGCACACTCATCCAGCGCGCCGTCAGCGAGGGACATGGCTTCATCTGGAGCGATGAAGAACATTCCCAGGAGAGGCTTTCCCAAAGCGTCATGAGCCTGCACATCCGCACGGGCATGTATGCGCCGCTCATCTGGCAGGGCAAACCGGTCGGCGTGCTGTGCGTGGACAACCCCGAGCGTCCAAGCGCCTTCAGACGCGAGGATCTCCAGTTCCTGATCACCGTCGCGCACTATGCTGCATCGGCCGTGGCCAATCATCTGTTGCAGGCGGACCTGGAACAGAACAACCAGACGCTTCAACATCTGCTGGCCAATTTTTCACCGCAGTTGCGGGGCAAACTGCTGGACAAGGCGCGGGCCGGCCAGCTCCAGCCCGGCGGCGAGAAATCCACCGTGACCGTGCTGATGTCCGACCTGCGCGGCTTCACACGCATCAGCTCCAATCTGGACTCCGAGGCGGTGGTCGAGATGTTGAACGACTATTTCTCCGTGCTCGGCGACATCATTTTCCAGCACGACGGCACCATCGACAAATTCATTGGCGACGCCATTCTCGCGATCTTCGGCAGCCCGGAAAAGGATCCCGAACATGCCGCCAAGGCGTTGAAGGCCGGTGTGGCCATGCAGGAGGCGATGAAGCGGCTCAATGTCCAGCGCCGCGCGAAAGGGCTGCCCGCCTGCGACCTGGGCCTGGGGCTTCACACGGGCGAGGTGTTGCACGGGTTCATCGGCGCCAAGGAACGCCTCGAATACACGGTGATCGGCGACACGGTGAACAAGACCTCGCGCTACTGCTCCGCTGCGGCACCCGGCCAGATCATCATGAGCCCCTGGACCTTCAAGCAATCCGGCGGTCATCCCGAAGCCAAGGCCATGACCATGGAGACCAAGCACGAAGGCACCTGGGAGGCTTTTGCCATCGACAAGGGGTGAACTTGGCTCCGCAACCGGGACAGCCACAAGGAGCCGCAGAACTCACAAAGACAGAAAGCGCATTGGGATTGCTCCGATAACGCCCGGTTTGCTTTGAACCTTTTGTCTCCCTTCCCGGCCATCAGGCAACGCCGTCAAAAACAAAGCCCGCCAATCTTGCGACTGACGGGCTGTGCAAAACTTTGTCGGGGTTACTTCATCAGTGCCTCCGCCGCAGCCACCAGACCATCGGCGGTCAGACCGTATTTCTGGTAAAGCTCTTCCGCCATGTAGGCGGACTGACCGAACTCGCCGGGGATGCCCAGCGACTTGAGCTTGTGGGCAATGCCTGCGTTCGACAATGCATGTGAAAGCTGCGCGCCCATGCCGCCCACGACCTGATGATCTTCGATGGTCACCAGCCGACCGCACTTCTTCACGGCGGCACCGATGGTCTCCAGATCGATCTGGTTCACGAAAGGATTGTTGATGACGGTGGCGTTGATGCCTTTTGCCTTGAGCTTCTTCCCGGCGTCCACGGTGCGTCCAAGGAGCGGTCCGCAGCCCACAAGCACGACGTCCGCGCCTTCCTGCAACACCTGCGCCCTGCCCCAGGGATACTTCGCGCCTTCGATCCAATACACCGGGTAATTCTCGCGACCGACAAAGAAGATGTAGCTTTCGCCGTCCTTGCCCGCCTTGCGATCCTCCGCCTGGCGCTTGATGGCTTCATACATGAACGCCTCGGCTTCATCGGAGCAACTGGGCGCAATCACCACGGTGTGGGGAATCGCACTCACCGCTGCGAAGTAGGTCGTCGCCTGATGCGACGCGCCGTCCGCTGCGTCCTGAAAACCAACGTGCGAGAACATCGCAATCACCGGCGCCTGTGACAGCGCGGCCATCGTCAACGGCAGGTTGCCCTTGGTCACACCAAACTGGCCGAACGTGTCCACGATCGTCACGAAGCCCGCCTTGGCCATGCCTGCGCCGGTGCTGATCATGTTCGCCTCGGCAATGCCCACCTCGATGAAGCGGTCCGGCAGGCTTTTCTGAAACGCACTGATGCCGGTGGAACCCTGCACGTCCGAACTCACGCTGAACACGGGATAACCATCCTGTGCGGCACGGATCGCACCCTTGGCGAGACCGGCCTGGATTTTGTCCTTCTTCACCGACGGTGCGGCGGCAGCAGGCGCGGCAGCGGCTTTCGCCTTCTTCTCCGCTTCCTTCTTTTCCCAGTCGGCACGGAGTTCCTTGGCCCAGTCCATCAACTCGGCGGGCACATTGCCGCCGTAGATTTCATTCATCCAATCGATGATCTTCTCGCCGTTGGCCAGCGGAAAGCCGTGTCCGCCCGCGCTGTTTTCCTCGGTGGACTTGATGCCGTAGCCCTTGATGGTCTTGATCCATAGGCACACAGGTTTCGTGGGATCAGCCTTGGCGGCGGCAATGCCCTTTTCGAAGGCATCATAAACCGCAGGCAGGTCGTGGCCTTTCTCCACCTTGATCACGTTCCAGCCCAGCGCGGCCATGGCGTTGAAGGTCGGCTGCATGGAGAAGGAATCCTTCGTGATGCGGCCGGAGAGTTTGGTGTCGTTGTCGGAAATGACCATGACGAACGGGTTGACCCTGCCCTTGGCGGCCAGTCCGGGAATGGCGGCGAATGACTCCTTCGCCTCGCCTTCCATGGACGCGCCATCGGACACCACACAGATCGTCACACGGTCGCGTTTGGCGATCTTGTCCGCGATGGCCAGTCCCTGCGCCTGCGGCAGCGACGAGCCGAGCGGACCATTGCTCAGGAGCACGCCTTCGGGGTTCAAGTGGGATTCGCCGTGGCCGGTGAGCTTGCTCTGGATGCTGCGGAATCCGCGCAACGAGGCCGGTGTCATGCCGTCGAAGCCGTAATTGGCTCGCAAAGCATACACACCATTCTCCGCATGGCCTGCATCGTTCACGAAATTGTAGGCCTCATGCCACTGACGGCCCTTCACGCCGAACATGATCCCGTGGATGGCCGCGAGCATCTCCGCAAAGGCCGCCGGGCCGCCCCAGTGACAGGCAGCGCCACCGACGACCGCATGGACATCCATCAGCGCAACAAGTGTACGGGTCGCCCGTGGATCACCGAGGACGACGTCCTTCCCGGCGGCGTCCTTGATGGTGACCGCGAATTTCGGTGGATTGGCCGGGGTCGGGGCCAGTTTGGAGGTGAGGTTCAGTGGCGTCAGAGGCGGGGCCTCGACGACTTTGGCAACGGTGGTATCAGCGCCCATAAATGTTCAATCAATGCGGTTCAAACCAAAGGGACGGCATCGTAGGTTCGTCCGCCCAAATGTGAAGAAAGAAAAGGGGCCGGATGGTCCGCACGGGCGATGGGTCGGGAGAAGCGGCTTGAGGGCAGTGCATGAAAAAAGGATATATCATGCCGCGAAAGCTCAGGGTAATTGCATAATGTCGATCGCGGCATCAATATTTCATCATCAAGAACCCCCCTTCCGCCGTTGGTCAGTCGTTCGCCTCCAAAGTCGGCACTGCCGGGGGCGCACCACATGCGCTTGTCATATGGTGACTGCGCGAGTTTCCAGACCAACGGTGCTCGCGCCCACCGGAACCGATGACCAAGAGATTCATGGGGCGAAATTGAAACATCGCATCAGGGCGCGTAGAAGGCTTCCCCTGAAGGGAAACAATACAGTCAGGCTTGCGCTACCACTCTCCCACTGCCAACTCAGTGATGGGGGTTGCGAGAAGCGCTTCGACTTGATCGTCCGAGAGGTGTATGCGCAGCCGCTGCGGGAGTGCGCCGTTCAGTATGCTCCGAGCCCTTTCAGGTTGGCCCAAGCGCTCGCAAAGTGTCTGAACTGTCGCAAGCTTCACCAAATAGTCGCTCAACTCCTCGGTCGTGGCACGATCAATACCTGGGACTAATTTTGTAAATGAATCCAACGGCTTGATGAGTTGAGGCCTGGATTCGAACGATCGTATGATTTCGGTCAATGCCTTCGACGCAGGGAAAGCAGTTGCGACATCAGAGGAGGTCATGCGCTTCCCCGCTGTAGCATATTGTTTTTCTTTGGCTGAGAATGCCTGCGTATCAACGATGTGCTGGGCCAGCAGTGATTGGATCTTCCCGGCAATTACGGTGTCTTTTATACCGTCAGGCCCGGTGAGGAATGGGTGCATCTGGAAGACTTCATCAAGGGAGTAGCCCGTCCGGTCATGCGTAAGACTCAGATTGGGGCTGACTATCCTCCCGGTAACTTTGATCAAATCGCGTTGCCGCTCTTCGGAAACCGCAAACCGGAAGCCGGAATGCCGCTTTGATGTCGGGCTTGGCCGATTCGTAAGGGCCATCTGACGCTTGGCCCTATAAATCTCCCATTGTGAAGATGGTTGCGAATAGCCAGATTTATCTGCCACCAAACCAGGCAATTCTTTGGTTGATTTCGCTGGCAGAGTCGGTTTCTGACCAAGTCGAACTGTTATGGGCCATAGTAACAAAAAACCCAGAACCGCTATACCCGCCCGCAATGATAGCGTGAACCTTGTCCGCCGTTGCTGCCAGTTTATCACTACGCGATAATCGCCAGCGGCTATGGATGCCACCAGGAAGTAATGTAAAGATTGCCTGACTGCGTTTCTGGAAATGTAGAACCATTTATTTCGCTGGATGCGAATTCATCGGGAGCCCAAGTGAATGTGGCTGTGGATTCACCTGAGGTCTGGTAAGCTCCTGACGAATCAGAAATCAAGTAGCTGAGCTTCGCTTCTCCAGACGCTCCCTCGCTTCCAGCACCATACATGGCGTAGCAAACAGATTCAGGCCAAGCACGCCACCAACCAGTTTGGATTTTGTGGACAGTCGCTCCATTGAACAAATCGTAGGTTTCGTCGACGAACGAGGATCCAAAAGAACTGGCCGCCTCGTGTGCCCCGATAGAACAAAGAGTTAGATCATATTCCAAGATTTCCTTTAACACCGGATCCACATTGTTGCTGGTTGGACCCCAAATAATCGTCATTTGAGGATTTACGTCGCTGTTGAATAATGAAAAGACGTCACGGTCTTCCGGCCCGTTGCCATTTATCGTGTAGATCGTGTGCGCCCGTGAATATGCGACTGTGAACCACATTCGTTGTGGCATCCCGTTGTTTTCCCATTCAGTGACAGCCGACGAATCGTAATGCTCCGCTAACGCGACAGCTCTGACGCTTGATGGCAGTGCAAATGTGAACAGCAGGACACTGGTAAGCAAATAATACGGGGATCTCATTGGCGCACTCTGCACGCAGCCCCCCCCCCCACGGTCAAGGAGCAAAAAGCTAAAGGGCCGCCCATAAATGTTCAATCAATGCGGTTCAAACCAAAGGGACGGCATCGTAGGTT
>CAYQCZ010000057.1:0-8980 GCA_964415955.1 uncultured Verrucomicrobiota bacterium
AGATCAAGCGCGGTGAGGGTCTTCAGTGCCTTTCGGCTGGGTCCTTTGGAGGGACCGGAGGTCAAATCTGTGACTGTGTTGCAGACTCGAAAGGTCTTCAGTGCCTTTCGGCTGGGTCCTTTGGAGGGACAGGGCTTCGTGGCTGCGAGGCCGCCCCTCGCAGCTTACGTCTTCAGTGCCTTTCGGCTGGGTCCTTTGGAGGGACGCGCGTTTGCCGGATTCGCCCTCGGGGCGTATAACCTGTTGTCTTCAGTGCCTTTCGGCTGGGTCCTTTGGAGGGACCAGTCAACGACGATGGAGTCCCAACCGACTTCGGTTGGGGTCTTCAGTGCCTTTCGGCTGGGTCCTTTGGAGGGACACGACGAAAGCGCCGGAAGCCTCATCCGCCGCGCCGCTCGTCTTCAGTGCCTTTCGGCTGGGTCCTTTGGAGGGACAGCGGGTTTGTAACAGGTTGTGGCTGAGGGTGGCAAGGGGCTTGGAGGTCGGGAGGGGGTGGTTGGCATGGGTGGCGGGCATGGTGGAGGTGTGCCTTGTGGGGTTGGATTTGTTGCAGGTGATTCTTTGTCAATGGGTTGTGATGCAGGTCGGGAGGTGGGTTTCCTACGGGGGTGGGAGGTCGTGACCTGGGGGTTCATACGAGGTAGCAGATGACGCGTTCGGAGCAGACCATGGTGCCGGCGGTTTCGATTTCACGGGCGGCGCGGGCGTCGAGTTTGTAGGCGACGAGGCGGTCTTCGTCGGGATCGATCTCGTCGAGGAGGCGCTGCCAGAGGGCTTGGAAGTCCTCCTGGGTGAGGTGGCATTCGAAGAAGCTGTATTGGACGCGGAGGCCGTAGTCTTCGCAGGCGCGGGCGACGCGGGCGAGGCGTCTGGGGTGGGCGATGTCGTAGCCGATGAGTGTGAGCATGTGG
This sequence comes from uncultured Verrucomicrobiota bacterium, assembly GCA_964415955.1. Lineage (GTDB taxonomy): Bacteria > Verrucomicrobiota > Verrucomicrobiia > Limisphaerales > CAYQCZ01 > CAYQCZ01. The sequence continues at coordinate 912 of CAYQCZ010000057.1, forward strand.
CGGGAGCCGGGTGGGTGGGTGGTGTAGGGGAGGAGGGGGAAGGCGTCAAACCACCAGGTGTTCATGGTTGCGGGGGTTGTGCGGTGTCAGTTCATGAGGAAGGGTTCGAAGGCGTCGGGGTCATGGAGGGCGGCCTTGAAGGCGGTGGCCTGGTTTTCGAGCTGCTGGCGGAGGGTGGTGCGGTGGCCGGCGGCTTCTGAGAGGAACTGGCGTTCCATGCGGCGTTCGTATTGGAGGAAGAATTTGCGGCAGCCGTCCTGGTTGAGGAAGACGCCTCCGTCACGGGTCTCGAAGTGGGTGTGGTTGAGGATCTGGTGGCTGAAGAGGTCCAGGGCGAGGGCTTCGATGAGGACGGGGCGGAAGGGCTCCATGAGGTCGAGGGCGAGGGACCAGCGGCCGTCTTCACTGGCGTGGAGGAGTCCGATGGCGGGGTCGAGTCCGTGGGCATGGATGAAGGTGACGAGTTCGGAGTAGAGGATGGTGGCGCCGAAGGAGATGCAGGCGTTGACGGGGTTGAGGGGCGGGCGTGTGGAGCGGCGTTCAAAAGGAAAGGCTTCGGGGAGGAAGGTGGCCCAGGCCTGGAAGTAGCGGGCGGTGGAGGCGCCTTCGTGGCCGCGGAGTTCATCGATGGCGCTGGCGCGTTTGAGGGAGGCGAAGCAGGCGTCCAGCCACCGGAGTGTATCGGAGAGGGACTGGCTGTCTGTGCGGCCGCCGCCAGCATCACGGGAGGCGTTGAGCCTCTGGAGGACGCGGCGCTGGTTGTAGAGTTTGGCGGTCAGGATTTTCCTGGCGGCGGCGGAGGCAAACGCGGGATCGGTGCTGCGGGCGTATTGGGTGCAGCGGGCGCGTCCGCTGGCGGGTGTGGCGGGCTGGAATGAGCCCAGAAAGCGTCCGTCCCAGCCGAGGTAGGCAACGGGCGTGGCGGCCTTGAGAAGGGCGGCCATGGCGGCGGAGGATATCTGGACGGATTCGGAGAGGATGAGGCGCTCGATGTCACGCATGGGGATCTGGCGGAGGGTCTGGCCGGCGGTGTCGGCAGACTGGGAGGTGATCTCAAGCCTCTCGGAGACGAGGTGGACGCGGGCGTGTTCGTGGAGGATGACGGCTGTGGGCATGGTGCCGGATTATTTGATGTGGATGAGAGGGCCGGGGACAGTGAGCGAGAAGCGTCCGTGCTCGGGCAGGCAGGGCACGAGGAGCGGGGCATTGCCACCGGCTTTTTTGAGTTTGGTGCGGATGGAGGAGAGGAGTTTGCGCAGGTCCTGATCGTCAGTGAATGGCTGGCGGAGGCTGTCGTGGTGGCGGATGTCCGCAAAGTCATCCGGCGGCGCTGATTCGATGGTGTCCTCGCGGAACTGGTTGGCGGGATCCACGGCTTCACCATAGCTGCGAAGCACGGGGGCCTGCTGGCGGGCGCGTCCGGCAAGGAAAAGGAGAAGCAGGTGTTCACGTGCGGAGAGTCTGAGGGGGGTGCCGTTGACGTCGATGTCGGGGCGCGATCTGAAGATTGACAGTTGGATGTTTTCTCCGGCAGCGCGGCGGACTTGCTCGCGGCATTCCTCGACGAGGCGGCTGAAGGTGCCCGCCCTGCGGCCGAGTTCGCGGATGAACAGGTTGCGAAGTGGCACGAAGGGGACCTCGGCCAGCTCGATGGCGGCACCGGACGGGGGGTGTTTTTCGCCGTTGCGGCCGGCAAGCGGGCCGCCGGGCTGGGCGGGAAAGTAAAAGTCAGGAAGGGTTTCGAAAGGTTCGCTGACCAGCACATGGGTGAGGCGGTCCGTCTCCCTGCCGGCGAGGGTGAGGCAGGCGTAAAGGAGTGCGCCCATGGTCTTGCGGCCGCCGGCCACGGAGGCGATGAGATGGGTGTCCGGGTTTTCCACGATGGACCTTACCTGCTCCAGTGTGAAGTCCGCAGCGGCCTCGTTGTCATCACGGTGCCGCAGGTCTTCCAATTCCCTGCTTCTGCCGGTGGCGACATCGGCGGTAAGGCCGAACCGGAGCCTTCCATCAAGCGAATGGCCGCATGCTTGCAGGGATTGGCGAAGCGCGTCCCAAGGGGAAAGCCCGCCAAAGAGAGGCAGCGGATCAAAGAGGCGTCGAAGCCTTTCGCGCCCGGCGGAGGTGGTGACGGCGATGACCCTTTCCGGGATGACCGGCGGGGTTTCATGCGCGAGCGCCCAGAGCGTCTCAGTGAGGACGGCGGGTGACATGCCGGTGACAGCGAGAAGAACGGTCTGTGGCGCAACAAGTCCTCCGGGTGGTGCAGACATTTCAGGTGCAGCCTGACGGGGGGTGTTGGGGATGGTCGCTTTCATGATGAGAGGGGCGGCGGGCCGGCATCGTCACACTCATGGCGCAGATGGCGCAGAAGCAGGTGTGCAAGAAGGATTTTGGGGTTGGAGTTTGTGGCCATATGAGGATTCCGGGACTGTGGCATTTGTCAAAGAGGCCGGGATCCCTTGGCGAGGTTGCAGGCGGCGTGGGCGGCCTGAAGGTTTTCAAGCACGGTGAGGCCGCCCTGCGCCCAAGGGTGGATGTGATCCACGTGAATATCATCGTCCGCCTGAAAGGCAACGCCACAGAGGGCGCAACTGGTGGAGCGGGCGATGACGCGGCGACGCAGGGCGGGGGGGACGCTGCGGGAGAGGGTGCCGCCCGCGCTGGCGACGGAGGGATTGGAGACACGGGCGGCGGAGGGCCGAACGGCGGGCACTTCACGGGGCGCAGGCCGGGCGAGCAACGCGAAGATGTCATCGAACACCGGGGCGGTGGCCAGAAGCGCCAGTTTGAGCATGGGGGCCGCCTTTTCCGGGAGCGTGGTAAGTGGGCCGGGGTGGTCGAAATTCCAGACAAGCTGCACGCTGTGGTCGTCGTTCAGGAAGTGGAATCCGGGCGGGCAGGCCTGCTTGAGGGCTGGCGGCAGGGTGCTGCGGAGGGTGTCGGCGTGGCGGTAGAGGCGGATGGTGTTGATGTAGAGGTGGAGCTGCCAGTGTGTCTCCCGGTTGTAGTAGTGTTCAGGATCGTAATTGAAGCACCAGCAGAAGTAGCGGGGGTCGAGTCCATGGGAGTTGCAGCGTGCATCCCAGACGCGCCATAGCAGGACGGAGCGGCGGGTGCCGTGTGGCTGGACCACACGGTTGACCTGCCAGCGGTGTGCATCGAAGCCCGGCGAAAGGCGGATCTCGTCCCAAATCTGACGGCAGACAGGCAGAAGTGACTGGGTGGTGATCATGGGTGCGGAGAGTGGATGGGGAGAGTTATTCCGGCAGTTGAAGGGTGGCGATGGCAGGGAGCGCTTCGCGCCCTGCGATGCCCTGCACACCGCCGTAGAGCATGGCGGTGTGGGCAATGGCCTTCTGGAGCTGCTGCTCGCGCTCCTTCCACTGGCGTGCAAAGGCGCGCTGCTCGGCGGCGAGCTGGTCCTGGAGCCCCAGAAAGGTTTCGACGAGTGCCTGGATGTGCTGGCGGAACTCGACCCCACAGATGTGGTCGTAGAGGATCTGGGCCTTGTCGGCACGGTTGGCCTGCTGCACGCGCTGGGCTGCGGTGCTGACGAGGCCCTGGCGCAGCGCCCCGGCCAGCGCCACCGCAAAGGAAGGCTCGCAGACCCAGACGCCGTCGGACTGCCCGATGCCACGCACACCATCCGGCGGGCAGGTGGTGACGATGACGGCGAGGTCGGCCCGGGCAGCGCGCTGATCCTCCTTGAGCTTCTCGGTCCAGGCGGCGGCCCAGTTACGGGCGCGCTTGGCCTCCCAGAGAATGACACCACAATCGAAACCCTGATTGGTCCGGACCCGGTGGGTGACGTCCGCGCCCCGTTCCCCCTTTTTGACCTCGATGACTTCATCGAAGGGGAAGGCGGAGCGGAGATGTTGTTCGAGTTCCAGCTCGAGGGTCTCGCCCTGGAGCTGCATGGAACCTTGTTCGGCGCGTTGCTGGAGGGCGGCGATCTGCTCCTGGAGGCCCTTGATCATGTTGTCCTTGTCGGCCAGCTTGAGCCGCTCGGCCTCGGCACCCTGCTGGCGGGCTGAGTCGGCGATCTTCTGGCGCTCCTCGTTGAGTTTGCGCTCGACCTCGAGGTTCAGGGCGTCACGGGCCTCCTGCAGCTCGCGCTGCTTTTTCAGCAGGTCGAGCTCGGCCTCCTGTGCCTGCCGGAGCTTGAGCCTCTGGTCCGCAAGTTGCGTCTGGAGATCCTTCATCTCGGTGCCGAGCTTTTCCTCCGCCTGGCGGGAGGCATCGGCGAGGAGTTTTTTGCGCTCCGAGTCCAGCGCCCTGGCCACCTCCTCCTGGACGGCGCCGGCGCGGGCATCAAGGGCGGCCTTCTCGGCGGCCAGTTTCCGCTCGCGCTCGGCGATGGCGTTGTTGGATGCGGCGAGGCGGCGGCTGAAGTCGGCCTCGAGTTGCTCACGCAGGCGGTGTGAGACGGCTTCGGTGAGGGGGATTTCGGCGCCGCACTTGGGGCAGGTGATGTTGGTGTCGGTCATGGGTTCTTTATAGTGGAAAGGGTGCGACATCGGTGGTCACCGGACGTCCCGGGACGTGGGGGATCAGGCAAAGAGGTTTTGTGATTCCAACGCATCGGAAAAGACCAGCCGGATGTCCAGCTCGTGGGCGCGCTTGGTCAGGTTCGCAAGCGTTGCGCCACGCGGCGGCTTGTGGATGCAAAGGAACTTTCGATTGAAGGTGCCGCCGATCTTTGAGGCACGCGCCTGAATCTGCTCCAACAGCGGGAGGAGTTTTCCTCCCTGGCTGGAGCGTTTGCAGGAGACGTAAACGATGCGGACCCCATCGAGGGCCACGACATCCTCCTCAAGATCCGGGCCGCCCTTTTCTCCCACCCGAACCGACCAGCGGATGTCGCGAAACCGGCCGCACTGGCGGAGATGCTCGGCCACGATGACTTCCCACCATGAGCCTCCGAGGAAATTCAGCGCGGATTGCAGCGGAGCGATGGCTCTGAACAGGCGCGTGTGAAACCCGGGAACAACGCCTGCCCCGTCCACCCGCGCCAGCTCGGCAAGTTCATCGCGTGTGCCATCGGGGAGTCGAAGGGAATCCGGACGTGCGCCCGGGCGAAACAGGCCCGTCTCAACCGCCAGCCGGGCGACGTTGGCGGGAACCTCGAAATCCGCATCAAGCGCAGCGAGCCACTCGGATGACCGGTGCGGCTGGCCGGCCCGAGCGTGCGGTCCCCGGGGGCCATGGACTGCGGCATGACAGGCCTCCTCGTCGCTGGCGCAGTCCAGCAGGTGTTGAGCGAGTGGGAGTAGCGGCAGCCAATCGTGACCCCCGGTGATCCGGCCGCAGCCGTTGGCGGAAGCCACGGCATGAACAGTCAGGGACTGGATGATCGGAGTGAAACTGAAATCGTCACCGAGCACCGAATTCAGCTTCGCCCCGGTGAGGCCATCCATGAACTGCTGATGGTCCGTATCCACGTAGAGGGAAACCGCCTCCTGATTCTTGGCGGCCTCATACGCTCCAATGGACATGAGCTTGGTGCCTCCGGTGAAATTGATCACCGGCGTAAGTTTTTGGGGCTTGGCCTCGGCAATCGCGCGAACCACCGCCCGGGCGGTTTCGGGGATGGAGGGCATTTCCGTCAGCCGGATGTTCTCGAGCTCGGTGATGACCTGCGCCTGTCGTGCGGCTTCGACAATGTTGGCCGAGCGAGCGGAGGTCTTGGACGTGGACAGATGCATGACCCGCGCCGGCTTCAAAGCGAGCAGCGGAACCAGATTCTGCATCGTCTGCTCGGAAATGAGCTGGATGAGGGCGATCTTCATGATCATTCAGTCTCGGCGGGCAATGCGGCGGAGCCGACGATCCCACGCGGAGCAGGCGACAAACATCCGGCGCGTGAACCACGAATGCCTTCGGGTGCAGTTGAACCGGGCGACATCCCATTGCGCCCACGCGATGAAGAGGCCCAGCAGCACCGTGCCCCAGGTCAGCAGCGAATGGTCGAGCCACCAGACAAGGGCGAATTCGATGGCGAGCACGAGCAGATAAACGGCACAGACCAGACATAAACCGCGCGCCAGTCCGAAACGGCGAAACCAACGCCGGGCGAGCGGATTCAGTTCGCCTTCGACTCCCACATGTTGCCACGTGCTATGGACATCGAGGGCCTTGGTGGCAAGCAGCAGGACACCCACCAGGAGGAGGGCTGTGTTTCCGGGATTCATTGCCAACCTTTCATTCAAGCCACCGCGCGTCGAGGGGAGGGATGGGGTTCGCTTCCCGGGCAAGGTCGAAGCCCAGGAACTCCTTGGCCAGTTGCTTCATCTGTTCAAATCCCTCTGCTCCGATGGGCTGCACGCCGTGCGCCAAAATGCTGCTGTTGCGCTTCTCGGTGGCGGCGCGCCAGCGGCTTCTGGTCTTGCCGGCAGGGTCCACGAACTCGATGTCGGCCACGATCTGCCTGCTCCGCTCATGCCCGAGGACGGCAAGTGCGAAGTAGATCTGTTCGAGGCTGAGTTTGATGTCGCTGTCCTCAGTGGCCGCCTGGCAGAACGGGAGCGCCTTAAAAGCCCCCGCGATCTTCGCGGCATTCCCGGACTTGCATTTCCCGTTGGTGAAGACTCCGCCGGTCATCTCTGCCAGCCAGATCTGCCCCTGCATCTCCATCGCGCGATAGAGCCGCGCGGCGGCATCCTCAAAACGGCCTTGGGCGGCCGTGCGAAACGTGTTGTCGAGCAGTTCCCGGAGAAAGGTGGCGCTGGCGGTGTCCTTGGAGCACTCCTCGCAAATGGGTCGCACTTCATCCAGCAACTCGAGCAGTCCGTGACTCTCCCGGCCATCCAGCAACGGTGGAATTCTTCCCTTGAGCCGCGAGAAAAGACCGAAGGCATGGTGGAAATCCAGCCGGTGCCTCGCGGCCATGGCATCGGCCAGATCGGCGATGGCTTCGAACCGGAGCCGGTGTGGCACACGTGGAGCCACACCACGAAGCACCCTGGCCGCGACCTCAAACTGGCAGTCCGTCCAAAGATCCCGGGCGCGCTCCACTTCCCGGATGGCCAGTTCGTTCCAGGGGTTCCCCTGATAATGAACGCGTTCCTGGCCGTCCATGGTCACACCGAGTCCGCCCTTCTCGCGCTGCTCGCCGCCCACGTAGCTGAACTGGTCGAACAATTCGGTGGCCGCCAGCACGAGCGCGGCACTCATGGTCTTGGTGCCCCCGGTGTAATCCACGAGCACCTCTCCGGGGTCCACCTTCGTCTCGGCCAGAATCTCCGGGATCTTGCGGCGCAGTTCACGGTAGCAGGGTCCGAGTTCCTCAAAGCGCTCCACCTCGATGAAACGCGGCGCTGGATGCCAGTCAAGCTGCGCCTGGATGGCATCGGCATTCGCCCGGCTGCCGGCAGAGCAGAAATACCAGACATGCGCGGGCTGGTGCTGCCCGAGCACATGGAGCACCGGCGCAGGCGAACCGCCGACGGAAACAAGGGCCGCGGAGATGGGGGCTTTGGGTGTGGCATTCATGCTTCAATGGTTCCTTTGCATTCGGGGTAACCTGTGCAGCCCCAGAACTGGGAGCCGGCGTGTTGGCCGGTCTTGGCCGTGCGCAGGGCCATGAGTTTGCCGCACTGCGGGCAACGCGGGGCGGGACCAGGCGGATCTGTCAGATCGGGCGCATCGGTCGGATCTCGGCGCCGGCTCCGCTGCGCGATGCGCGCGGTGGCGAGTTGCTCGGAGTAGCCGCCCTCCGCAATGAACGCCTGCTCCAGCGCGACGAGTTGCTGGTCGAGCAGGTAGTTCGCCTGGTGAATCAGGCAGATCACCGCGTTCGCGCGCACCGCGGCCTCCGCATGCTCCAGCCAGGGCGCATACAAAGCCCAGCGTTCCTGATCTGTGAGACCCGTGAGCTCAAACTGATCAGACGAATCAGACCGACCACCCTGCTTGCGCCCCCGTGCCACGGCCCGCACGGCGCGGGCTTCGGGCGCGTCCGGCGCCCACTGCGGCAGCCGCCGGTGCCGCAGGTAATCTTCAAAGTCCAGCAGCAGCTCCTCGAGGCTGGCGCGGGCCACGTTGAGCAGCCGCAGCTCGGTCTGCGAGGA
>CAYQCZ010000057.1:8990-13064 GCA_964415955.1 uncultured Verrucomicrobiota bacterium
GCGTCTGATCGAGATGCACTACCGGCAGGCGCACGAGGAGGTGGCCGCCGCCCGGCTGCCCTCGGCGATGTTCTGCCGGCCGCTGCGCGCCGCCTGCACCATCTGGCCCACCGTGCGCGAGCGCGAATCGAGGAACCGCTCGCAGAACCAGACCGTGGCGTCGTAGATGAGCGTGGCCGTCTGGAAGCTCGCGGTCTGGCGATAACCGCCCGCCGGCCGCAACCGTCTCGCCCGCGCCGGTCCGGTCCCGCCGGCTCCGCCGGATCGGTCGGTCATGTCTGAGGTTATGTGGTTCACGGGAACGGTTTTAGGAGGCCGGGCTGGCCGTTTGGCAGTTTGCCGTTGGGCTCTTTCATTGCCTCGTAGAGGTCAAGAGAGACACGGCGTTCCTCGGGTTGTTTGTTCACCACCAGCTGAACCTTGTGACTATCATCCCATTTGTGCGCGTCCACGAAAATGACCAGCGCATGCCATTTGCCTTGGGCGTCCTTGTGCGGGCGCAGCAGGATCGGGGAAGCGAAGCGGCCTTTGGCTTTCCTTTTCTGGTCATCCCACTCGTATTCCCAGTTGACGGTTGCACGCCCACGGGAAACCGGCCCTTTATCATCTCCGAGACTGGAGAAGAATTGAATAATTGGCAGGCCAAGGGCTGGCCGATATGTGGTGCCAGGTGCGCCATGGGGCTTCTCAGCATCCGAATTGGGTGCGCCAGTTCCTTGGACATCAAGTCCCTCATTATGGTCACGACGCGCGTATTTGAAGCCTGGCAAGTCACGATTCTGCGCTTGTTGGGACGCAGATATTGGAATCCAGCGTCCACCCTTTGAACGGTCGCGCCGATCGTTCAAAGCCCAAGTTCGATTCATCTGCCCATGCTGCCGCCACGACCGATACCAAATGAGCAAGTTGGAGGCAGCATCTCGCCAATTCTGTAGATTACCTTCTGCCAATTCGCAGATCCTTGCGCCGGTGGGCACAGAGAAGTGCTTGAGAGCGTCCGACAACTGTAAGCACGGGGCAATCAGTCGAATCGCTCCAAAAGCCCGCCGCCCGCGAAAACCGAGACAGCCCAAGTGCGCCCAAATCGCGAGCAATCCGCGGAGAGAATCCCAATGCTTCGAGTCGCCACGCCACATAAGATTGACGCGAAACTGAGTATTCTCGGCAACTTTCCCTTTTTTTCCGTCGTTGTCGCCGAAAGGACGGAGGGGGAAAAGCGCATAGCCGAGCGGCTGATCCATACCAGCTCCAAGATCGTTTGCGTTTGCCGGTTCACTTCTTGGCTGAGGCGAGGACACGCGCACGATCAGTTTAACTGCCAGCCCAACAACTCATACCGTGCTGCCGAATATCATCGCCTCCTGCTCGCGGAGTGGCATCGGCGCCAGTGATTTGAAACCGCCCAAAGTCCGGAACCACCAACGGAGCTGGCCGCGAATGGACGGCGCCCGGATTTCGGCCTGCTTGTCCGGCTCGGCCCCGCCGCAGAAACAGGGCGTGATGAGTTCGAGGTGAAAGGTTTCGGTCTTCATGGGATTGCGATTCCGGAGTTCTCCGCCAGACGTTTCACGCCCTTGGCAAAATCGGATCCGGTATGATTCTTCTCGGCGTCGAATAGCGCTTTCTTCTCCGAAAGGATGAAAGAAACGAGTGTGAACTGATAATTGCCGGTCGCCTCACGCCCTGTTTGGGGCCACATCTTGGCGTTCTGGAACATGAACGGCCGGGCGGCACCACGAACTTTCTTGTCGTCCCAAGTGCGGAATTCCTTGAGCAATTCCTCGTCTGGTTTGCGTGAGGCGCGTTCGATCTGCGCGTTAACGGCATTCGTGACGTCAATAAACCACCCGTAACCAGCGGCCGTCTTGGCGCCGAGGCCGAAGGTCTGGAGGCCGGTGGCCAGCCAGATGCGGGCGTGCTGGACCTGCGAATCGTCCGCGCGGCGCAGAGGTGCCAAAGCGAAGGTAAACACATGGCCGGGCGCGACGGCGGGGAAAACGTTCGGCACTGGTTCCTCAGTATCTGTGGCAACCGCGTTGGGATTTTTGCTGGCGTAGTATTCCTTGTGGTGAACGGTGACCACGTCGAGTTCGAGCGTGCCAAGTTTGGGTGTTTTGGTTCCGTTGACTTCCGTTCCCGCCGGCAAGTCCACCGGATGGGCAGGTAGGAACGCAACACTCCCGGCGAAATTTGGGAGCGATTTCCAGGGAGTTTCTTCGTGTTTCGGATCTATTCGCCAGCCGGAGTTCGTTGCCAGCGCCTCCACCGCCGCCTTCCACACGGTTGCCGGTGCCGAGCCGCAGGCCCAAGCGAAGTCTGATTTAAAGCGACCATCTTTGTCTTTGTCAGTCTTCCAATCCTGCTCGTACCAACCAAAGACGCGGGCGATGGCGGCCAGCATGTCGGAAGGGGAGACAAACCGTTCACAGGCGGACTTGAAGAGGTTGTCTTTGTCCGCATCGGTTGCGCCGGGCTTTTGGCCGGTTTCGCACCATTCATGCAGGGCAGCGATGGCCATGCGCCGGGCGCAGCCTTTGACCGCGCTGCCGGGAATGTAGGGCAGGCCGAAGCGGTCGAGAAGCAAGCCGGCATTCTCCATCACGCCGCCCGCCATGTTGACCATGAGGCGCGATTGGAGTTGGGCGTGGAAGCGGACGAATGCACGATTCGCGAGAAACTGCTGGCGACTGCCCGCCGCCTTGGATGGCTCGGCGGGACCGGCCACTGAAGGCCGTTTGGCCAAGCCTTCGGTGTCTTTGAGAAGAGCATCGGCTTTGGCCCGATCGTTCGGCTTTGCCCGGTCGTCGGTGAGGGTTTTCTGCCACGCCTCACGTGTTGCACGAATGCCGGCAAAGGAATCAGAACATACCTGCGAGAAATGTAGCCGCCGTGCCTCGTCCATCTTGGGCTGTTGGCAATCGTAAACAAACCGGTCCAGCAGGAGCGAGCGGCTGTCGCATCGCCAGGCGTTCTGGTCAAGCGCTCTCCTGGTATCGTTGGACATCAGTGTGGGCATAGTTCAGGGAGCAAAACGTTTTAGGTAACCGAGGTAGGCCAACGCTTCGGCAGTGGCGCGTTGGAGGACCAATGAATCGGATTCGGAGAGCTTGCGAATCGCGGGATCAAGCGCCCCATCACCCGCAACTCCGCGCGCGTGGGCTGGCATGGCCGAGATACCTTCGGACGGCAGGTGGCCAACAACCTCCAGCATCAATTTCTCATGGCCTTTGCCTTTCGATTTTGCGAAGGCCAAGGTGGCCAGAAGTCCATTCCCCAAGATGAGTGAGGGTAACTTAGAAATGACATCGCCACCGGTGGCTCCACCATATTCGTCGTCAAGTTCGCGTCGGAGCCGGCCGGCGGTTGCTTTGTCACCTTTCCTGTCGGCTTCTGATGCCTGATGCAGTTTCTCGCAGGCTGGCTTCCAAAACGCCAGCGCATGCGCCGCCCTAATCTGTTCAAGGTTCTTCATGGCTCAGGCTCCTTTCCCGTTGCTGAGTTTCACCGTGCAGTAACCAAGGCCGGTGGAGGCGTCGCCGCCGAATTGGAAGACATGGCTGGCGGCTGCCAGCTTGGATTCGAATTCGGTCAATGCTTGCTCCGGCGTCTTGTCCTTAAGTTTCCCCCCGCGGCCCTGGAATGCATGCACCGCAGAGTAAAAGAGGGTCTCGCTCGGAACATTCTCCTGATTGAACAACGCCCCGCCGGCAGCGGTGCCGGTGTCATCATCAATGCGGACGTGCTGCGCCACCTCGCAGGCGTTCTGGGCAAAAAAGCTCATCATGCCGTTGCTGAGGATGACCAGCCGATCCTTCACCTCCGACCAGACCGGATCTTCCAGCAAATCGGCAAACGCTTTGCCAAGGCCGTCCGGCGGCTCTCCAGCGTGACCAAAAGTGTATTCCTCGAGGACGATCTTGCCGTCGATGGCAAGCGGACCGTTTGCGACAAAGAAGGCAAGTTCGTCGCTCTTGTCTGGCTGGCCGTTGGCGGGTTTCGGGAACTGCGGGATGAGGTTTTTGCCTAGAGCCTGTTATGCACTTTTGGCGACGAGGTTTTTGAGCATGAGCATGA
>CAYQCZ010000058.1:0-10647 GCA_964415955.1 uncultured Verrucomicrobiota bacterium
GTTCACGGTCTTTTCCTCGGATTTGGGATTAAGCTTCTCCTTGGGCTCCGCAAACTGCCCAAACCATCGGTCCACATTGGCCTGAGTGCCGCCCGCCCCGCCGGGTCCGAAGTAGAAAAACACCACTTCCGCCTCGGCCTTGCCATCGACCACCTTCAACTGGGCTGCACGCATGGGAGAGCGGTTTTCGACCCACTCCCACTTGGCAGGGCGGTCGAATTTGAATTCGCTGACTTCAAACTTGGCGGGTCCTTCGGCAGAAAAGCCGGAGGTTGCACCAAGAAGACAGACCAGACCGGCAAGGGATTGGATGAATTTCATGGCTCTCTGCTAGTGCAAGTTCGCCCTCAAGTCAACCCGCACGCACCTGCTTGAACTGCGGCCAGTCTTCCGGAAACCGGCAGGCACACCATGTCGGCCTGAAATGAAACCGCTACAACCGGGGGAAATCCAAAGTGATCGCCTCGTGCACCGGGCCCACAACCATCTCGGGCAGGCATCCCAGTCCAATGACAAGTGCTGCCGCCAACGCCACAGCGATCAGTGTCGCAGAACATGGACGATAAGTGTCACACACAGTTTGATCCTCCTCGACCACATACACCTGTTTCAGAATCTGCAGGTAGTAGTAAAGCGACACGGCACTCATCGCCACTGCGAGCGCCACAAGCCAGAGCAGGCCCATGGGTTCCCCTCCCCCGCCAAGCGCAGCCGCGAACAGGTAGAACTTGCCGAAGAATCCCGCCAGCGGCGGAATGCCGGCCAGCGACAGGACAAACACCGCCATGCATGCCGCCAGCAACGGCGACCGTCGGGAAAGCCCGCGAAAGTGCTCAAGCTGCGATCCTCCCGTTTGCCTTTCAATGATTGCCACCACGCCGAACGCGCCCACGATGGTGATGCCATAGGTCAGCGCGTAGTAAATCAGCGCCCCAAACCCCCGCGCATCCGCAGCCAGCACGCCCAGCAGGGCATAACCGCCATGGGCGATGGCCGAATACGCCAGCAACCGCCGCACATTGCGCTGCGTGATGGCACCGAGATTTCCAAGGATCACCGAGGCCGTCGCCATGATGGCCACCAGGGGCATCCAACCCGCCCGCCAATGCTGCCATGATGCACTGCCTTCCCCTCCCTCCAATCCCATCACGACGACCTTCGCCAGCACATAAAAGCTGGCCAGCTTGGAGCCGGATGCGATGAAAGCCGCGCTGGGAGCGGGCGCCCCCTGATATGTGTCAGGGGCCCACAGGTGAAACGGCACCACCGCCACCTTGAAACCAAATCCGATCGCCAGACAGGCCATGGCCACCAGCAGAAGCGGGGCGGTGGAATTCAACCTCGCCGCGCGCGCCACCGCCTGCAATTCCGTGCTGCCCGCCACCCCATACAATAGGCTCATGCCATACAGCAGAAACGCCGCAGCCATGCTGCCGAAAAGGAAGTATTTCAATCCGGCCTCGGCGGAATCCTGGCGGCGCTTGTCCCAGGCGGTCAGCACATACAACGGCAGGCTGGTCAGCTCGAGCGAGACGAAAACCATCAGCAGATCATCGGCGGATGCCAGCAACATCATGCCCATGGCACTGAGCAACGTCAGCGCCACATGCTCTCCGATGTGCCGGGTGTCGAACGCATCCACAGCCAGCAAAAGGGATAAGACTGTGAGCGCCAGCACCCCGCCCTTCACCCATGAAGCCGTGGCCCCCACGGCCAGCATCGGGCTGAAGCCCGCCCCGGAACTCCATCCCTGGGTGATCAACAACAGTGAGACCAGGCAGGCAGCCACGGCCGTGCCAACCGCCACGCGCCAGCGGGTCCGCGCAGAACCGGCGCGGAACACCTCCAGATCCAGGGCGATCACCGCCATCGCACCCAGCACCAGCACCCATTCGGGCAGGGACTGGCGAAACAGCTCCAGGTAGCTCACAGGCGGCCTCCTCTCATGATTCCCTCGAAAAGTGGTGATTCAAAACAGGGAATGATCAGCTTCATCAACAAGCCGGGAAAAAGGCCGATCAAGATGGTGCAGAACAGCAACAGCGTGGTTCCCACGCGCTCGGGAATGGTCACCGGCTCAAACGGTTCATGACCGGTAGCGCCTTCGACTGTTGAAACGTCACCGTAAAAGGCCTTCTGGACGGCTCGCAGCGTGTAGGCCACGCCCACCACGATGCCCACGCCGCTGAGAATGGTCAGCATGGGAAAGCTTTCCCACGCACCGATCAACACCTGCAATTCCGCCACAAACCCGCTGAAACCCGGCAGCCCCATCGAGGCAAGCCCCGCCAGCACGAAACTCACCGCTACAAACGGCATGGACTGCGACAGATGCAGTTTTTCCAGCTCGCCCAGATCCCGCGTGTGCGTCCGGTCATACACCATGCGCCCCACCACGGCGAAGAGCAGGCCGGCAATGATCCCGTGTGAAAACATCTGTAGCACGGCCCCGCTGAGCCCGATTTCATTGAGCGTGGCCAGGCCCAGAAGCACAAACCCCATGTGGCTCACACTGGAGAAGCCGATGACGAATTTGAAATCCTTCTGCACCAACGCCACCGTGGCGCCATAAATGATGCCAATGACCGCCAGCACCGCCAGCGGCCATTTCCATGCGGCAGCCCCTTCGGGAAAGAGCGTCATGGCCACACGCAGGCAGCCATAAGCGCCCAGCTTCATCACCACACCCGCCAGCAGCATGGAAGCTCCCGTGGGCGCCGCCACATGGCCCGTGGGCGCCCATGAATGAAAGGGCCACATGCCGGCAAGAAAGGCAAAACCCACGAACACAAGCGGGAACGCCCAGACCTGAAAGGTTTCAGGATACTTCACCTGCGCGAGTTCGATGAGATTCGTGGTGCCTGCGCCGGCCATGACATACGCAGCCACCAGTCCAACCAGAACGAGCGCGCTGCCCACGAAGGAATACAGGACCAGTTTCATCGAGGCATGGGCGCGGTTGGTCGAGCCCCAGATGGCGACCAGGAAATACTTGGGAATGATGGCCAGTTCGTAGAACACAAACAGCAGGAACAGGTCAAAGCTCAGGAACACGCCATACACGCCGCCAATCAAGGCCAGATAAAAGGCGAAGAACTCACCCGTGCGATGTGAAATGTTCCAGCAGAACAGCACGCCACTCACCGCGGCGATGCCCGTCAGCAGGACCATCACCACGCTGATGCCGTCCGCTCCGATGAAATACTCGATGCCCAGAACCGAAATCCATGGCAACTGGGTGATGACACGCACGCCTTCCTCCAGATTTCCGGCCTCCCAGAACTGATACGTGCCGACCAAAGCCGCCGCCAAACCGGCCACCACCGTCAGCAACGCCGTCCATCGCGCCTGCGCAGCCTTGTCACGCGGCGTCAGCAGGCACATCAGCGCGCCGAACAGCGATATGTAAATGGGCCACGCGAGCATGATGCGTCAAACGTTCAACTGCGCCACCAGCGCGGCGGTTGTTTCATTGAAAAGTCCGATGATCAGATTCGGCCAGAGACCGATGGCAAACATCAGCACCGTGGCTGGAAGCACCACGAGGGTTTCCTTGGCCGACAAATCACTGAATCCGTTCCAGCGCTCGTTCAGCGGACCGTGGAATGTCTTCTGCATCAACGTGAGCAGAAACACAGCCGTCACGAGCAAACCCGCAGCCGAAAGCACGGCAGCCCAGGGCGTCAGTGCGAACGCACCTTTGAAAATGAGGAACTCGCCCACGAATCCGTTCAAGCCGGGCAACCCAAGTGATGCGAACACCGAGATGCCCATCAGCCCGCAGAAGGCCGGGGCCACCTTGCGCAGTCCTCCAAAATCATCCAGCCCGCGCAATCCACCGGAACGATGCTCGATGAAGGCCACGAAACTGAACAGTGCCGCCGCCGTGAGACCATGGTTGAACATCTGCAAAACGACGCCATTCAAAGCAGCCGCGCGTTCCACCGACCATCGGGCTTCGGCTCCTGTGACCTGCACGACCGCCAGCAATCCCAGCAGGCAGTAACCAAGGTGGTTGATGGAGGAGTAGGCCAGCACACGCTTGAGGTCCTTCTGGGCGAAGGCGGCGCATGCGGACAGCACGATGGTCGCCACAGTGAGCCACAACAGGGGCGTCAGCATCGCCTGCAACTGCTCGGGAAACAATGGCAGCAGCAGCCGCAGAAAACCATACACACCCATCTTGGACATCGCGCCTGTGAGCAACATCGTCACCGGCGTCGGGGCCTCGGCGTAGGTGGCGGGCAGCCATGTGTGAAACGGCCACAGCGGCACCTTCACGGCAAACCCGAGCAACACCCCCAGGCAGACGATCATTGGAATGGTGTCCGTATGAACGCCGGGCCAGTCGATGTTCACGCTGAGGGAGGTGGCCAGCCGTCCGCTGGTGCCCATCCTCGCCAGCGCGTCGAAATTCCATTCCCCGGTGGCCCGGTGGATGGCCAGGAACGCCAGCAACATGGCCACACTGCCCACCATCGTATAGACAAAGAACTGCATGGCCGCCCGGCTCCTGCCATCACCACCCCACAATTTGATCAGGAAAAACGCCGGCACCAGGCTCAGTTCCCAGAAGAGGAACCAGTGGAAGAAGTTCAACGCCGTGAAGGTGCCGAACAACCCCGCCTGCAACATCAGCATCAGGGAAAAATACCGTCCCACATTCTCTCTCACACGCCACGACGCCATCAAGGCCATGGGAACCAGCAACGCCGTGAGCAGCACCATGACGAGGCCCAAACCATCGACGCCCACGTAGTAATCCACCCCGAGGTCGGCAATCCATGGATGCTGCTCCACCAGCTGGATCGTCGAAGACGCCGGGTCAAACCGATGCCACACCACGGCGGCCAGCGCTGCGGCGAAGAGGCTTGCCGCCAGAGCTGTTTCTTTCGCGGCTTCAGCGTTGCGGCGGCCAATGACAAACGTCGCCACGGCACCGAGCACCGGCATCAGCGTCATCAGGGAAATCCATGGCACTTCGTTCAGGTTCATGACGCGTCACACCCCCATGTGAGCGCCAGCACGAACAGCACCAGCGCAATGCCAATGATCCTCAGGTAGCCCTGCACGTTTCCATCCTGCCACCGGGAAACGTTTCTTCCTCCGCCGCGCACCCGGTTGCAGGCCTTGTCAAAACCGAGGTTGATCACAAACTCCTCAAACAACCGGTTCACCCAGGCCAGGGCGACAATGGCGAGTAAAACCAGCTTCACCAGACCGCTCCACAGGACGTCATCCATCCAGTGGCACACACGCGCCCACCACGCGTTGAAGGCGATCACAGACACCTCGTAAAGCTCGTCGAAGTAAAACTTGCGCTGGAGAAGCTCGAACAGACCGGGCTGCCAGACTTCCACGGCATCCTTCTCTTCCGCCTGCTGCCCCGCATTGGCGTAGGTTTTCCATCCCAGCCAGATGCCGCCCAGAGCAATTACGGTGGATGCCAGCATGGTCAGCAGGACGTCCGCTTCCATGAGATGATGGAAATCAACGTGGGCTTCCTTCCCGTCGAGATAGGATTGAAACCACGGCAATGCAGGCGTGCCAACGAATCCGAGCACCACGGCGCTGACAGCCAGCACGACCAGCGGCACGGTCATGATCCATGGGCTTTCATGCGGCACATGCGCATGTTCCTCATCGCCGCCACGATACCGGCCAAAGAAGACATAGAGCATCTGCCGCGTCATGTAGAACGCCGTCAAACCGGCACCGACCAATCCCAGCACAAACGGCCAGTGCGACGGCCCCCAGCCATGGGCCGCGTGCAGGATCTCATCCTTGCTCCAGAAGCCGGCCAGCGGCACGACACCCGCCAATGCCAGCATGCCAACCGCGTAAGTCACGAATGTAACCGGCATGTATCTCTTCAGGCCGCCCATGCGCCGGATGTCCTGCTCTTCATGACAGCCATGAATGACCGAGCCTGACCCAAGGAACAGCAGCGCCTTGAAGAAGGCGTGCGTGATCAAATGGAACATCCCCACCGCCACCCCGCCCACACCAATGCCCATGAACATGTAGCCAAGCTGTGACACCGTGGAATAGGCGAGGATGCGCTTGATGTCGTTCTGCGCCACGGCAACGCAGGCCGCAAACACTGCGGTGATCGCCCCCACCCATGTCACCACCTGCAACGCGGGACTGGACTGGCTCAACCCACCGGGCCCAGTCGCCATTAATGGAAACACGCGCGCCACGAGAAAGACACCCGCGGCCACCATCGTTGCCGCATGGATCAAGGCACTGACCGGCGTCGGGCCTTCCATCGCGTCCGGCAACCATACGTGCAGGGGTAACTGGCCGGACTTGCCCATCGCACCACAGAAAAGCAGCAGGGAAATGGCCGTGCTCACACCCATGCCGGTGAGCAGCGACTGCGAAGCCAGCTTGGTCAGTGCGTCCTGCTCAAGACATCCGTTGCCGTTGTCGTAAAAAAGCAATGTTCCCGTTTCCTTGTAGAGCCAGAGAATGCCGAGGAAGAAGAAGACATCGCCGATGCGTGTGGTGATGAACGCCTTTTTCGCAGCGGCGGCCGCGCTGGGCTTGTGAAACCAGAAACCAATCAACAAATACGAGGCCAGGCCGACCACCTCCCAGCACATGAACAGCATCAGCAGACTGTTGGAAATGACCAGTCCCAGCATGGCTGCGGCAAACAAGGACAGGAAACAAAAGAACTGTTTGAACCGCTCGTCGTGAATCATGTAGCCGACGCTGAACATGAAGATCAGCGAACCCACAAACGTGACCATCACCAGCATGCACGCCGTCAATGGGTCCAGCACCCATCCGAGTTGCAGCGTGCCATCGCCCATGGACAGCCAGTCGAAGTTCACCTGCTCACGGTATCCGGTCTCCTTCAGCGTGAGGGCGAAAGCGCACAAGGACAGGAGAAAGCTGAACACCATGGCGATGAGGGAAAGCGAAGCCGCAAGCTGTCGTGTCCCCCTAGGCATGATGGACAGCACCGCCGCCGCCAGGAGCGGCGCGGCAGGTATCCACCAAAGATTCTGAAGTATCCAGGCCATCAGCGCGTCATCCCTTCATGCGGTCAATCTTGTCCAGATCGGTCGTCTTGAACTGGCGGTAGATCGCGATGATCAATGCCAGCCCCACCGCAGCCTCCGCAGCCGCGATCGCAATCGAAAAAATCACAAACAACAACCCCGTGGCATCATCCGCCGCGCTCCGGTATTTCCAGAAGGCGATGAAGTTCAGGTTGGCCGCGTTGAGCATCAGTTCGATGCCAATCAGGACGATGATTCCGTTGCGCCGCGTCAACGCACCTGCCAGCCCGATGCTGAACAGCACCGCGCCAAGCACAAGATATGCAGCGAGCGGATTCATGCGTGGTGATTCAGGCAGTTCACTTGGATGTCCTTTCCTTCATGGCGAGCACCACCGCCCCGATCAACGCGGCTGTGAGCAGCAACGCCATCGCCTCCAAAGGCACCACATGGGTGGTCATCAGGCTGCCGCCAAGCTGTTTCACCGAGATTTCCCCATGCGTTTGAGCCGGCCTGGCAACCATCTGGCTGGACTGGAATTGATACGCCAGCACGCCAAAGACCGCCACAGCGACGGCGAAGCCCACGCCAGCCTGCTTGGACAGAATCCCCTGCCCTTCAACGCCACCGCCACGGGTCAGCAGGATCGCAAACAGGATCAAAATGGCCACGGCTCCGATGTAAACCAGCACCTGGGCGAAACCGACGAACTGCGCGCCAAGTTTCAAATAGAGCATCGCGAGACCGCCAAAGGTTACCGCCAGACACAGCGCGCAGTGAACGAGATTGCGAAGGAACATCGCCCCCATGGCACCCGCCACGGTCAACGCTGCCAGGATGACAAATATGAAATCCATCAGCCGGCGTAGCGGTAGGTTCTTGGCCCCAGTCTGCGGCCGTTGAAAAGGCTGCTCCCCAGCCACACGTAGGCGACTCCGATGAAGATGGAGCAGAACGCCCAGCCGTTCAGCCCGCCGCCCAACCGGTGCCAGATGGCCACGTTGACGAGGTTCAGCAGCGCCATCGGCAGGAGGAACTTCCAGGCAAACTTCATGAGCTGGTCCATGCGGACGCGGGGCAGCGTGCCGCGAATCCAGATGTAAACAGCCATGATGGCGCAGAGTTTGCCGAAGAACCACAGCCACGAGGGAATGATGGACAATGCCCCGATGGGCGCCGTCCAGCCTCCAAGGAACAGCGTGATCGCCAGGCCGCTCATGCCGAACAGGCCGAAGTATTCACCCAGGAAAAAGATGGCGAACTTGAATCCGGAATACTCCACGAAGTAACCGGCAATGATTTCCGATTCACCTTCGGGAATGTCGAACGGCGAACGGTTGGACTCCGCCGTGGCGGCAATCATGAACAACACAAAACCGGCAAAACCCCAGGGCGTGAAGACATTCCAGTGCGCCAGGAATTCCCCCGGTTGCGCCTCCTGCATGAGCACAATTTTATCAAGCGACATCGTGCCGCTGACCATCACCACCGTCAGCGCCGAGAGAATCAAAGGAATCTCATAACTGAGCATCTGCGCGATCGCGCGCATGGCGCCCAGCAGCGAATACTTGTTGCGGCTGGACCACCCGGCCATGAACACGGCCAGCTCCGTTCCGGAACCGATCGCAAAGAAAAAAAGCAGGCCCGCATCCAGCTCGATGGCCGTCATGTTGCGCCCCATGGGCAGGACCGACAACGCCAGCATGACAGGCGCAACCAGTGACAACGGTGCGATGAAGTGAACAACCTTGTCTGCGGCGCGTGGCACAACGTCCTCCTTGATCAACGCCTTGATGCCGTCGGCAATCCACTGACCAAAGCCGTTGAGATGGGACAACGGCCCCTTGGCGATGAAGGGCAGTCCAACGCGATTGGGCCCCGGACGGTTTTGAATGCGCCCCAAGCCCTTCCGCTCGATGACCGTGGTCAGCGCAAACATCAGGCCAAACACCGCGATGATCGGCCCGATGGACAGGAGAATGGAAACCAGCGGCTGGATGAATTCGGGAAACAGGCCGACCGCCGTGTGCTTCAGCACGACAAACATCTGATCCGGGTCGAGTGCGGCAATATGGCAGATGAAACCTGGCTCCATGCGACTCCTTCAGCCCTTGGCCGGCTCCGCCGGCACCTTGGCGGCAGCGGCCTTTTCCGCAGCAGCCTTTGCCTTGGCCTCGGCATCCGCCCTGGCCTTTTCCTCCGCCTTGCGACGTTCCTCCGCGCGTTTGGCCTCGATCTCCCCCGCCTCGGTCGGATGAATCTTCAGGTGATGCTTCACGGATTTGGCGAGCGTGTCCTTGTGGACCAGCAGCCCGCCAAAACGATCCGCCGTGCTCAGCTCGTACACATGATCCATCTTGATCGCGTCGAACGGACAGACCTCGACGCAGATCTGGCAGCTCATGCACACCGACGTGTCGATCGCGAACACCGCCGGGTAGAGCTGCATCTTGCCGGTGGCATCCGGCTTCTTGTCCTTGCTCTTCTCGATGTAGATGCACTGCGGCGGACATTCCTTCTCGCAAATCTGGCAGGCCACGCACCGCAGACCGCTCTGCCACTCGTCGCCGTCAAACACCAGGAACGGAAACTGCCGTGCGTTCTCCTTCGTGGGAATGCGCTGCTCGGGATACTCGACCGTGGGCAGGCGCTCGGGATCGCTGTAGCTGCCGAAGAAATTCTTCGCAGTCTGCGCCATGCCTGTGATGATGCCTTCGCCGAGCACGCGGGTTAGTTACAAGTTGTTTGTGAAAAGGTCGAGCAACTCATTTCAACAAAGTGAAGTTGGGGTGTTTGCCGACGTCTCTGTCAAAAGTATATGTGGTGGAGGCACCCTCGTCGCCGGCCACAACGCCGATCAGGTGATCTGAAAACTGCCCGGCGCGTTTGCGATAGAGCGCGAGCGCATCCTCGACCAGCGGCCGTCCCTGCACCAGAAAACCAGCGTCATCAAGCAGCGCGCGCAGGGCCACCGCGATCTCCGGCTTCTCGAAGCCATAGGCTGCCTTGAGCACCCAGCAAACCTCGCAAAGGACGATGTGACTCAGGAAAACCGGTTCTTGCCTCCGTTCAGCATCATCGAAGAGCCGGCGCACCCTGTCGGCTTGCTGCGGGTCGTCCTGTGTCAGATGACGGACCACGAGGTTGCTGTCGGCGGCGATCATTTGGCGCGGTGTCTCCGGGCAAGATGATTCCCGATGGCAACATCCAACCGTTCGACTGGAACCGGCTTCCAGCCTTTGGGCAAATGGGCTTTCAACACGCCTGATGAGGCGTGGACGGGCCTGGAGGGCTTCATTTCCACGCGGCCCTGATGCACCTCGAACTCCAGTGCATCGCCCGCCTGCAAACCAAGCAGCCGCCGCACGGCCTTCGGAATCGTGATCTGGCCCTTGCTGGTGAGTGTCGCAGTCGCCTTCATGTCGCCTTACTTTTCAGTAAAATGTAAGGATCAATGCCGCGATGGTCAATGACCCCGTTCACCGGTCCACCTCCCCAAGCACGATGTCCACGCTGCCCAGGATGATCACCACGTCTGCCAGGTTCTGCCCCAGGCACATGTCCTCCAGCACGGTGAGATTGATCAGGCTCGGCGGACGCACCCGGTAACGATACGGATTCGGGCCGCCGTCAC
>CAYQCZ010000058.1:10657-12906 GCA_964415955.1 uncultured Verrucomicrobiota bacterium
GGGAGCCTCGATGCGCCCATACGCCTCGCCGGCCTTGGGACGGAACCCGCGCAGCTTGGCCTTGGGATCGACCACCGGCCCTTCAGGAATGCCTTTCAGTGCCTGCTTCAGAATCCCGATGGACTCCCTCATCTCCAGGAAACGCACCATCATCCGATCATACACGTCACCGTGGTCGCCCAGCGGCACGCGAAACTCGAAGCGGTCGTAGATGCCGTAGCGGTCCACCTTGCGCAGGTCGTAATTGACCCCGGTGGCGCGCAGCATGGGCCCCGTCACACCAGCATTGACCGCCAGATCGGGCTTCAACACACCCACGCCCTGGCTTCGGGCCATGAGGATTTCATTGCCCGTGAGCAGCTTTTCATACTCGTCGAGAAACTTGGGAAAGCCCTCGACCACCCTTTGCGCCTGGTCCAGCCACCCTTCCGGCAGGTCGCACCGGCAGCCGCCAAAGCGCATGTAATTGCACATCATGCGGGAACCGCTCAACGACTCGAACAAGTCCAGAATCTTCTCCCGCTCACGAAAGGCATACATCAGAGGCGTGCCCAGCGCGCCCATGTCCTGAACGAGGAAGCCGATCAAACAGGTGTGATTCTGTAGGCGCGTGAGCTCTGCCGTGATGACCCGGATGTATTCCGCGCGCTCGGGCACCTCCAGACCGGCCAGCTTTTCCACTGCCAGCGCATAAGCCCAGTTGTTGGTCATCGAGCAGAAGTAATCCAGCCGGTCCGTGTAGGGCATCGAGGCCAGATACGTGGTGTTCTCGGCAATCTTCTCGTGATTGCGGTGCAGGTAACCGAACACCGGCTTGAGTTTCACCACGCGCTCACCGTCCAGCACGACATCCATGCGGAACACACCGTGCGTCGAGGGATGATGCGGCCCCATGGAGACTTCCAGAAGATCACCATCCAGCGAACCATCCGCCGCCTGTTTAGGCAGAACCTCGTAGGAAGGCGTTGTTGATGGTGCCGCGGTGGTTTCCACGGGCGGGAAATTAGGCAGGTTCCAACGCGCTGGCAATACCCGCATTGAAGAAATGAACGCCGTGTGACTCAGTCGGCCCACCGGCCCGTCTCTACAACAAGCGTTGGTGTAGAGACGCCTCGGTGAGGCGTCTCCTCCCGAAACGACGGTCACGGAGTGACGCGGCCTGCCATCGAGGCGTGGCCCAATTCTTTCCTCGTGATCAAAGCGCCGGAGGCCCGGCGCACTCCACGACGCTTCGCGTTCATCGGCGTTCGGTTCCACGCGCCAGCGTCTTGGACTGCGGCAGCCCTCTGCCGCTTTCCCAGGGCACCTTGGCATGGTTGAACCAGAACGTGTCACTCGCATGAAGGCGTGACTCCATTTCCTTCGCTGCATTCTCGCGGTGTGAGCATTGCCCCGCAGCTACGGCACAAGACACTTTCCCCAATCCGGAAAACCGGCTGGTGGGCATGGAGGCGTGGGAGGATTTGCCCGCCGGTGCGCGCAAGAAACTGGCCTTCAGCTACGATTGGCAGGGGCCGACGCACGGGCAAGACGGTGTGGACATGGAACTCCACGACCAACGGCTACGAACAGGTGTCCAGCGAACGGTTTGTGTATGACCTGTCTGCCGGACAGGCAGGCGGGTGTTCACCCCGTGAGACAATGAATTTGCGGGTCTTTCCGTAAACAGGCACGGAAGCGGAGGTATCACCAAGCGGGATAGGGTGTTTGTCTCACGGGGAAATCCTGATCGGGCGGTTCGAGGCCATCAGCAATCAACCCTCCACGCTCCAGCAATCCTTCCTGTGGGGAAGTGACCTCTCAGGAACACTGGATGGTGCAGGGGCTTGCCCCGTGAGAGACCGAGGCAAGCCACGTCATTATCGGGCTCCCTGATCCGTAAACGCGCATATCACTCAGAGGGATGTTCTCTCACGGGGTGAAGGTGGGCTGCTGGCCGTATCAACCATCAACCCCATACCATCAACCCATTTCGCCTCCTTCGACGGCAACGGGAACCTGACCGCCCTCGTGGACACCACCGGGACCACCACAGCCAGCTACGAGTATTCGCCATTCGGGCAACTGTTGCGGTGTGAGGGTGCATACGCCAAGGCCAACCCGTTCCGTTTCTCCACCAAGTTCACCGACGACGAAACCGGCCTGCTCTACTACGGCTACCGCTACTACTCCACCACGCTGGGAAGATGGATCAGCAAAGACCCGTTGGAGGAGGAGGGTGGGCTGAATCTCTACGCCTTCTGCGAGAA
>CAYQCZ010000059.1:0-12880 GCA_964415955.1 uncultured Verrucomicrobiota bacterium
TTGGGGAGTTTCATTTTAACGAGGCTGCCTGCTTTGAGTTGCATGTGAGTTCTCATCATTGTTTCTTACGAGGCCGCCTCGACTTCATACTGGGAATCTCCTCGTCAGATACTCCTCAACAAATCGTAACAGGTCATCGCCTGAAACTCGGTCGAATCCTTTCACAGCCTCCTCCTTCCACTCAACCAGGGTGCCGCTGTCTCGAATTGGTGAACCCTCGACCGAGAGAAAACCGTCACGACCATCCCAGATAAAGCGCACCGACTCGTGATGCTTGGTAACGGTAAGCTGCCAATTGCCAAAGCACGAATATTCGGCTTGCAGTGAGCCAACGACGATGTCACGTGCTGCCAAGCGATCGACAAGAGCAGACAACTCTCTGATGAACTTCGCGGCATGTTGGGATGAACATTCCATCGGGGAGTCAACATCTTATCAGGCAAGGCTGCGGTTTGGGATTTCCATAATCCGAGGGCTTGGATTCCTCATGTTTCCTGTGTGTTGTGCCACGATTCATCAACGTCCAGCCAGAATGCGGGCGTGAGGGATGGGGTATCCCTGTAGGTGAAGTGTTGGCCGTCGTAACGACTGATCACCTGGTTCTCAACAATCTCAATTACTGCCTGGTAATTTTCTTCGGGATCGGCCTTGTGCAAAACATCATCAATCTCACCAGCCTCAGCAAACCATCCTTCATAAAATCTGCTCCTTGGGCCGCCCATACCGAATTTCGGGTGTGAACGCTCGTCAGGCATATGCTCCCACCAACTGATGGACTCTATCATGAATCCAGCCGCAATGACCGCCTTCGCAAAGGCTTTGTAGTGGTCCCTCAATACAATGATGTCGATGTAGCCCCATCCTACCGGCTGGGCCTTGAACTCTTCAAGCAGGGCATCAAGGCGTGCTTTGTCGCGGGAACCATTCATGAGGATGACGTCTCTTTGATTTGTGAGTAGAGGATTTACGTGACCAAGACAAGATTCGTGTTTGGTTATGCCTCGATGGCCGGCCAAACGCAGAGGCCGCGGAGGATTGCGCGGAGCGTGCAAGAGAGACCCTGCGATCTTTGCGTCCCTCTTTGCGATCTCTGCGTTGATTCCGGCCGGTGCCAGGTTGTGTTGTAGGCGTGCAGCCCAGCCTTCCGCCGGGGATCAATTCTTCTTTCCCGCTTTGGCTGCCGCAGGCTTTGGCACTTCTGCGTTGAATGCATCGAAGGCCTTCTTCAAGCGCGCCACCACATCCGGATGCATCGCGGCCACATCCTTTTGTTCACCGGAATCCGCTTTCAGATCGAACAGTTGCATCGCCGCAGGTTCCGCACCGGAGGTCAGGCCGGGATGTTCGCTGGGCTGGGCCTGCTCATAGGGCGCGATGATGGTGACCCCATCGGGACCGCGCGGGTCCACCCAGCGCTCGCCCGGCTTGTAGAGGCGCGCCATGCCGTCCCTGGGCGGCAGCACATGAAGCTTCCATTGCCCGTCGCACACCCAGGAAAGGTTCGGTCCGTTCTGCCCGAAGATGAATTCATGCGGTCCCTTCGCACCGCCAGTGAGCAACGGCATGAGATCGCGTCCATCGAGCTTGCGATCGTTGGGCGGCGCAATGCCTGCGGCATTCAGCGTGGTCACAAACAAATCCATCATCATCGCGGGCTGGTCACTCGCACGTCCCGCTGGGATTCGTCCCGGCCAACGGGCGATGCACGGCACGCGGTAGCCGCCTTCGTAAGTGCTGCCCTTCATGCCGCGCAGGCCGCCGCTGTCGCCGCCAAACCACGCGCCGTTGTCACTGGCAAACACCACGAAGGTGCGTTCATCGATGCCCAGCTCCTTGAGCTTCGCCAGCACCTGGCCCACGCTCCAGTCCAGCTCGGCAATGACATCGCCATAGAGGCCTGCGCCGCTCTTCTTGTAATACGCCTCCGAGGCGGCCAGCGGCTTGTGAGGCATCGCATGCGGCAGGTAGAGGAAAAACGGTTTGTCGCGATGACGCTCGATGAACGACACGGCGCGCTCGGTGTAACGCTTCGTGAGATTCGCCTGAATCACCGGATACTCGACCGGCTTCGTGCCTTCCAGCAGTTGAACGGGCCGCATGTCGTTTGAGTAGGCGATGCCGAAGTATTCATCGAATCCGCGCGCGGTCGGCAGCCACTCCGGCCGGGCATGGCCAAGGTGCCATTTGCCGATGATGCTGGTGGCGTAACCTGCGCCTTTGAACACCTGCGCGAGAGTGATCTCGCTTTCCGGCAGATGAACCTTGTCCGTGGCCGGATCGGCGTCCGGCGCGGGGTTGTTGTTCATGCCACAGCGAAAAGGATAACGCCCCGTAAGCAGTGAAGCCCGTGTCGGCGCACAGAACGGCAGCGGCGTGTTGAAATGTGTCAGGCGCACGCCCTCAGCCGCCATGCGGTCCAGATGAGGTGTCTTGAACTTCGGATGTCCGTAGCAGCCGAGGTCGCCGTAACCAAGGTCATCGGCCAGAATGACAATGACATTGGGTCGTGGTGCGGCGTGGGCGGCAGTGATGAAAAATGCCGCTGCTGTAATGCACAAGAGAGTGGAGAGGAATCGTTTCATGCGCTGGATGTCACCGGCATAGCATGGCGCATGACAGTGGTTCAAGACCACGGAAGACACGGAGCGCACGGATGGGGGCGTCTGCAAGGCGGGGCGTGATTAGGAATGGCGTGAACAGCAGATTTTGCGTTATCAGACACAAGCAATTTATTTTACCACTCTTCATATGACCCTTCACGAACATGTCTTGATACTCCGTTTGCTCAGCGGTGTTTTGCTTTTAGGCTTCCTAGCTTTGATTTACCGACATTTCTTACGAGTGCCAAGAACTAGGAATGAGGGGTCTGCAACCTGTTGGGATATCCAGAAGCGTGCCAAGTCGTTGAGGGCCGGAGATTCCAAAGCGATCATAGGGTTGTGCTTGGTGTTCGCTGCTTATTTTGGTTTGTGGTCTCTGATTACGAGCGACGAACTAAAGGCAACCTTGTCTAAGGTTGTAATTATGTGGGTTGAATTCGCATATGCTGTTGGCTACTTCGCGATATGCCTGCTTTTTTCGTCAATCAGTCTGAGACTCAAAGAGCGGACAGCAACCCCTTGTCCTAGTTGTCGGGCAATCCTTCGCGGAAGGGTTCTGCAGACAGCGGCATCCAAAAATCAGTGTCCTCAATGCAAGTGTGTCTTCGATGCTCAAGCCTAGACTTTAGCCGCCCCCAGCCGCCCTGCCCAGTCACTCACCACTCACAAGTCACCGACTCACGCAGCGCTGATTTCCTCGATCGCCTTGAGGGCATACCATTTCACGGCGTCGGACATGGGCGGCTGCAAGGAGTCGAGATCACCGGGGGCGCACCAGCGGATGTCGTGATGCTCTTCCTCCGCCAGTGAAACACTGCCCGACTTTGGCCGCGCCCAGTAGATCATGCCGATGTGTTCGTGCGTGTCGTTGATGCGGTGGATGTCGAGGAACCGTGGCGCAATCAACGCGCGTGTGCCGGGACCTGTGGTGGGCGGACGTTCCCCCAGCAGTTCCACATCGAGACCGCTTTCCTCCTTCGCCTCGCGCAGTCCGGCGATTTCCGGTTCCTCATCCAGCTCGATATGCCCGCCGAGCGGGAGCCACTTGTCGAGCTTGCGATGATGGATGAGCAGCACACGCCCTTCGTGCACCACGAAAATGGCCACGGTGAAGTCGATCTTCTCGTGGATATGCGCCATGGAAACGTGTCGGCCTGATCAGTCCTCGGAGAACAGGTATTCCAGATCGGTCTGCGAAAGGCTCTTGGCAAAGCCCTCCTCGCCGAGCACATCGGTGATCGTCTGCGCCTTGCGCTGTTGGAGATCCCAGATTTTTTCCTCGACCGTGCCTGGCGCGATGAGGCGGTAGGCGAACACGTTGCGCTTCTGCCCGATGCGGTGCGAGCGGTCGATGGCCTGCGCCTCGACGGCGGGATTCCACCACGGATCGTAAAGCACGACGTAGCTCGCACTGGTGAGGTTCAGGCCCGTGCCGGCGGCGCGGAGGCTGAGCAGGAACACGGCGGCGTTGGTGTCCGCCTGGAAGGCGTTGACCACTTCCTGCCGGTCCTTGGTTTCGCCCGTGAGCATGTGCGTGGAGATGTTGCGCGTTTTGCACTCGGTCTCGATGAGCTTGAGCATCTGCACGAACTGGCTGAACACGAGCACCTTTTCGCCTTCGGCAATGAGCGGCTCGAGCATTTCGAACAGCGTCTCCGTCTTGCCGGAAGGCGAATCGTTGCCGACGAGCGTGGGGTGGCAGCAGATCTGGCGCAGTCGCGTGAGCGCGGCCAGCACGTGCATTTTGGACTTCGCCACGCCCTTCTCGGCAACGGCCTTCATGACCTGGTCGCGGCTGCGGCGCAGCTCGGCCAGATACAGCTTGCGCTGTTCCTCGCCCAGTTCGCAGTCGCGGCGTTCCTCAAGGCGGTCCGGCAGGTCGCGGGCCACCTGCTTCTTGAGACGGCGCAACATGAGCGGTCGCAGCTTGGCGGACAACTTGCGGCGCGCGATGCGGCCCGACCACTCGGGATCGTCGCCCTTGGGCTCGTAAATCTCCGCGAAGTCCGCCTGTGAACCGAGGTAACCCGGCTGGATGAAATCAACGATGCTCCAGAGGTCGAGCATGCGGTTCTCCAGCGGCGTGCCGGTGAGCGCGAGACGGTGTTTGGAGCGGAGCTGTTTGACCGAGACGGTTACCTGCGCCTGCGGGTTCTTGATGAACTGCGCCTCGTCGAGCACGAGCGCGCCGAACTCGAATTTCTGGAGTTCCTCGAGGTCACGGCGCAGCAGTGCGTAGTTGGTGATGATGAGGTCGTTTTGCGGAATCTGGTTG
Organism: uncultured Verrucomicrobiota bacterium; assembly: GCA_964415955.1. Lineage (GTDB taxonomy): Bacteria > Verrucomicrobiota > Verrucomicrobiia > Limisphaerales > CAYQCZ01 > CAYQCZ01. The sequence goes on from CAYQCZ010000059.1 coordinate 4,876, forward strand.
CGCAGGTTGTGGCGAGCGGCACCGCTTTCCAGCACCAGCACCTTGAGATCGGGCACGAAACGGTTGGCCTCGCGACGCCAGTTGTGAAGCACCGATGCGGGGCAAATGACCAGCGTGGGCCGGGCCTTTCTGCCGGACTTGGCCTTGAGCCAGGCGATCCATGTGAGTGTCTGGAGTGTTTTGCCAAGGCCCATGTCGTCCGCCAGAACGCCGCCAAGCTTCATCTTGGTGAGATGGCAGAGGAAGTCGAAGCCGTCCTTCTGATACGGCCGCAGCTCGGCGGTGATGGATTTCGGAAGATCGGTGGATTCCACGCCGCGGAATTCAGACACGCGACGTTTGAGTTCCTGCGCCTCGGGACGGTCGCCGAACAGCTGGAGGGTGCTTTCCTGCGCCTGGCTGGCATGCAGCATGTCCACTTCGCGCGCCACGGCGCTCAGGCCGTCCACGCCCAGATCGGCCATGGCTTCGTGTGCGGACTGGACGGATTTGACGTCGAGCTCGACCCAGCCGCTGTCGGGCAGCTTCACGAAGCGTCCGGTGGCGGTGGCCAGGCGTTCGAGGTCGGCCCGGGTGAGTTTCATGCCCTCGACTTCCCACTCGGCGGAGACGGAGAGCCAGTCGATGCCGCTGCCCTTGAGGATCAGCTTGGGCTTCATGGGCCGCGGCGTGAGGAACAGGCGGTGGAAGGACTGGTTGCCGAGGAACTCCGCACCTTCGGGCCGGTCCGGCCATGCGGCGGCCAGGGTGTTCAGGAAGACTTCGTTGGCATCGCCCACCCACAGGCCGGGCTCGGGTGTGAACCAGTCCAGTCGTTTCAACCACTGAGCGGCTGGATCAAGGCGCGGGTCATCCAGCACGTCGGGCTTTTCCGAACGACGGGAGGACTTGCCGGTGGGCTGCCATTCGTGGCCGCTCCACTGCCATGTGCTGCCGTCGCGCTCGCTTTTGGCGACAAGACGGAGCCGGACGGTTTCATCCACAATTTCAAAGATGAACTGCGGCACGGCCGTGTGAATGACGCAGAGCTGTTCCCAGTCCGCACCGTCCGCGGTGGCGTTTTTGCGCAGGTGTTTGAGCAGGCGATGGCTGAGCTTCTGAACCGGGATGAGCGGCGTTTCAAGCCATGGCCCGAGCAGTTCGGGCGGCGGCGCGTTGCGCAGCAGGTAGAAGGAATCCCCCAGCAGGACGATGGGCGGCTGGCCGTTGAAGAAACGTCCTTCCGAGAGTCTTGCCTGTTTGCCGTTGGGAAGCTTGAGCAAATGGGTGAACGAAAGCTCGATCTCGTGATTTTGCAGGTGCGGCTTGAGGTCCAGCAACTGGCCATGGAAATGCAGGGGCTTGTCGGTGTCGCCCATGAGGAGGCGTCCACTGCCGCCCCACCGGACCAGCCATTGAAGCAGTTCAAGGCCTTGGAGGGTCAGGTGGCCGTTTGTGCCCGCGCGGTCCTTGTAGTGCTGCGTGAGCCACTGGATGAAGGTCCAGTCCTCGGGCGGAAAAAGTTCCTGCTCATGCGCCGCGCGCACGGTGAGGTCCACGATGTCGGAAATGGTCTTGAGCCGGTCGCCCGTGCGTGGACGGAACACGCTGATTTCCACATTCAGGGCGTGGAGGACGGGGTTTTCGGGGAGGGCCGCCGTCTGGCACACGACGCGGAGACCGGCCCTGGGCGCGTCCAGATGCGTCAGCGTGGGCGGGAGCAGCCATCGTTCGAGCTGGCGCAGAAGCGATTGTTCCTGCTCGGCCTTCTCGATCTCGGCAAAGCGCTCAAAATTCGCGTAGGCCGTGAGGTCATTGGGCAGCGGCCGACCCACCCGCAGAAACAGCATGGCCAGTTCCTCGAGCCGTGCGCGGCCCGTGGCGCCCAGCATGCGGGGCCACCATTCCTCGCCGGGAAAGTCCTTGCGGGAAAGTGACAGTTTTTCGAGGTAATCCTCGAGCAGCAGCCACGCGCGCTGGGAATCCGTGCAGTTGCTGAACAGGCCCAGCAGCTCGGCGCGCTCGGCGACCGCCGTCTTGGAGTCGGCCAGCTCGCGGCGCAGGTCGGCAAAGGCGCCATAAGTCTGTTCGAGCACCTTGTTGTGCGCGTCGTATTTTGAGGCAGCCGCCCGCACGGGGACAGATGACTTTCGTCCAGTTTTTCTAGCCATGGTAAGCACTCACTTTGCGCCGGTAAGGCACAATTGAGTCATCATCTCGACACAGAACGGCGCTTGCGGTCAATGAGAAATCTTTTTTCAAAAGGGTTGTCCGGACTGCCGGACAGGCAAACTTGTCCAAACAGCCCGTAAAACTCCTGTTTCTCCTGAACCCTGCAGAACAGAACATCTGAAAAACCCTCCCCCGGCGGACAGCACCTCGCATGAACATCCGGCATGAAATCCCGTGATGGTGTGTGTGGAGCGAAGATGGATGTGGATTCGGCGGGCAACCTGAACTTGGCAATCCGCGTGCAGTGGCGAACACTGTTCCAGCCCATGAAACATTGCACCGCCGTCCTTGTCTGCCTGCTGCTCTGGCTGGCCCCATCACAGGCTGCCGCGCGTCCTGACATTGTGCTCTTCTTCACCGATGACCAGGGCCAGCTCGACTGCACACCCTACGGTGGCCACGGCATCCGCACGCCGAACATGCAACGGCTGGCCGACGCGGGCATGACCTTCACGCGCGCCTACGTGGCCTCGCCAAGCTGCGCGCCCAGCCGGGCTGCGCTGCTCACAGGTCTGATGCCGGCGCGCAACGGTGCCGAGGCGAATCATTCCAAGCCGCGCGCGGAGCTGAAGAAATGGCCCGCGTATTTTCAGCAACTCGGTTACGAGGTTGTCGCGTTCGGAAAGGTGTCGCACTACAAGCACACGGCCGACTACGGCTTCGACCATTTCGCCAACGACTCTTTTCACGAGCACGCGGCGATCACGAACGCGGTGGCGTGGCTGAAGAACCGTCCGCGCGCCGGCGCGAAGCCGCTGTGCCTCTTCGTCGGCAGCAACTGGCCGCATGTCCCGTGGCCGGAGAAGGACATTGATTACGACCCCGCCACACTGCCGTTGCCCGCCGGCAGCGTGGACACGTCCGCCACGCGCGAGTGGCGCGCCAAATACGCCGCCGCTGTCACGCGCGCCGACACCGACCTCGGCCTCGTGCTCGACGCCGTGCGCGCGCATTTGCCGCGCGAAACGCTCGTCCTCTTCAGCGCCGACCACGGTGCGCAATGGCCTTTCGGAAAATGGAACCTCTACGAATCCGGCGTTGCCGTGCCGCTGATCGTCGCATGGCCTGGCGTGGTGAAACCCGGCACGCGCACCGTCGCGATGGTCAGTTGGGTGGACTTTCTCCCCACGCTGCTCGAAGCCGCCGGGGGGAAACCTCCGGGTGACATCGACGGACGCTCGTTCCTCCCCGTGCTGCGCGGCGCGACGCATCAGCACCGCGACCGAGTCTTCACCACGCACGCGAACGACAACCGCATGAACGTCTATCCCAGCCGGGCGGTGCGCGACGAGCGTTTCAAATACATCCGCAACCTGCATCCCGAATTCGCCTTCACCACGCATATTGACCTCGTGGCCGGCGCGCTGGGCCAACGGGCGTTTTTCTCCACGTGGGAGGCGGCGGCGAAGACCGATCCGCAGGCCGCGGCCAGCGTGAAGCGCTACCATGCACGCCCCGCCGAGGAGCTTTACGATCTCGCCGCCGACCCGCACGAGCAGCGCAATTTCGCCGCTGATCCGCGTTACGCCGGGCAACTCGCCGCCCTGCGCGCCGATCTCGAAGCCTGGATGAAATCTCAGGGCGACCAGCAACCTGTCCTCGCCGAGCCGCGTCTGCTCAGTGACCCGGCAAGCTGGGGCCCCGGTGGTGAAATCCGTAACGACGCCAAACAGGCACCGAAGAAAAAGGCGAAGCAATGAAGCTCAAAGTTCAAAGTTCAAAGCTCAAGGGAAGCAGCAAGGCTCAATGCCGGATGACGAATTCCGAATGCCGAAGGGATGACGAATTCCGAAACCCAAATTCGAGCTTCGTCATTCGGTCTTCCTTCGGATTTGGCCACTCGTCATTCGTCATTTGGTTATTGCTCCTTCCCTTTGCCTTTGGCCTTTGTCCTTTGAGTTTTTCGGCCCCGCCGAACCTCCTGCTGATCATCGCCGACGATTGCACCTACCGCGACCTCGGCGTGTATGGCGGACAGGCGAAGACGCCGCACCTCGACAAGCTCGCCAGTCAGGGCATGAAGTTCACCCGCTGCTTTCAGGCCGCGCCGATGTGCTCGCCCACGCGCCACTGCCTCTACACGGGCCTCTATCCGGTGAAGTCCGGCGCGTATCCAAACCACACGATGGCCTACGACTGGGTGAAGAGCATCGCGCATTACCTTCAGGCCGCAGGCTACACGACGCACCTCTCCGGCAAGACGCACATCAGCCCGAAGTCCGTGTTCCCGTTCCAATACAGCGGCAACAACAACCCCGATCCCGCCGCCTTCGACGCCGTGCTGAAGGACAGTGCGCAATCGAAGAAACCGTTCCTCTTCATCGCCGCGTCCAACGAGCCGCACACGCCGTGGAACAAGGGCGATCCTTCGCAGTATCCGCCCGCGTCGTTGAAACTGCCGCCTGTGCTCGTGGATTCGCCCGACACGCGCGAGGGCTTCTCGAAGTATCTCGCCGAGATCACCTACTTCGACTCGCAGGTCGGCGAGTTCGTCGGCCTGCTCGACCAGTCGCCACACCGTGACAACACGCTGGTCATCGTGCTGAGCGAGCAGGGGAACAGTTTCCCCTTCGCCAAGTGGACCTGCTACGACGTCGGCCTCGCAAGCGCGTGCATCGCGCGCTGGCCCGGCAAGGTGAAGCCCAATGCTGTCAGCGATGCGTTGATCGAGTATGTGGATGTGGTGCCGACGTTCCTCGAAGCGGCAGGAGTGGAACGCCCGGCTATTCTTGACGGACGCAGTTTCGTTCCCGTGCTCACCGGCAAGGCGACGGCACACAAGTCGCACGTCTTCGGCTTGCAGACCACGCGCGGCATCAACGCGGGCTCGGACTATTACGGCATCCGCTCCGTGCGCGATGCGCGCTACCGCTACGTCCGCAACCTCACGCCGGAGGCGACGTTCCGGAACGCCGCCACTCAGGATGCGACCTTCAAGACGTGGGAGAAGATGGCCGCCGCCGGCGACGCCCATGCGCAGAGGCTGGTTCACGACTATCAGCACCGCCCGGCGGAAGAACTCTTCGACTGCGAAACCGATCCGTGGAACCGCAACAACCTCGCGAACGACCCGAGGTTCGCCGAACAGCTCGCCGCCCTGCGCACGCAACTCGAAGGCTGGATGAAACAGCAGGGCGACGCCGGCCAGGCGACGGAGATGAAGGCGCTCGAACGCATGCCCAAGAACGCACCCGCCGACGGCGCGCCGAAGAAAAAGGCCGTGGAAAAGAAGGCGAAGAAGGCCCAGTGATGAAGTTCAAAGTTCAAAGCTCAAAGCTCAAGGGAAGGAACAAATCACAAGCTCCAAGGCTCAGTGGGACGCGGCACCGACTCGCTCCTGGTCACTGGTTCCTGGCAGTTCATTTGTTCTTTGCCCTTTGTTCTTTGTCCTTTTCGGCGCAGCCGAACGTCCTTCTCCTGTGCGTGGACGACCTCAAGCCGGCGCTCGGCTGCTACGGGGACAGGCTGGCGATCTCGCCGAACATTGACCGGCTGGCGTCGCGCGGCGTGCGCTTCGATCTCGCTTATTGCAACCAGTCCGTCTGCGCACCGTCGCGGAACAATCTCCTGCTCGGCTCACGCTCCACCTCGCTCGGCATTTACGGGCTGTCAGATAATTTTCGTCGCGCCGTGCCCGATGCCGTCACCATGACGCAGCATTTCATGAAGCACGGCTACCGCGCCGAGTGCATCGGCAAGGTGCTCCACACCGGCCATGGCAACCACGACGACGATGCCTCGTGGTCGGTGCCGTCCTACAAGGAAAAGGTCGTCGAATATCTCGACCCTAAGAATTCCGCCAACGGCCAGCTCACGCGCGAAGAAGCGTTCTTCACGAATCAGAAACTCGGGGACATCAAGTCGCTCCCGCGCGGCGCGGCCATCGAGGTGATGGACGTGCCCGACACCGGTTATGCCGACGGGCGCATCGCCGACGTGGGCATCGAGCGTCTGCGCGCGGCGAAGGCGCGCGGCACGCCGTTCTTCCTCGCGCTCGGCTTCGTGAAGCCGCACCTGCCGCTCACCGCGCCGAAGAAGTATTTCGACCTGCACCCACAGGCGAAGTTCACGCTCGCGCCGCATCAGAAGGATCCCGAGGGCGCGCCCGCCTACGCAGGCAAAGTCGGCGGCGAGATTGTGAACTACGATCCGCTCACCGTGGAAAACCTCCGCGAGGAACAGACGCAGCGCGAACTGCTCCAGGCCTACTATGCCTGCGTGAGTTTCATGGATGCGCAGCTCGGACGTGTGCTCGACGAACTCGACCGCCTCGGCCTTGCGCAGAACACGCTCATTGTCCTGTGGGGCGACCATGGCTGGCACTTGGGCGACCACGGATACTGGACCAAGCACACCACCTACGAGCAGGCCAACCGCATTCCCATCATCATGGTTGCGCCCGGCGTCGCAAAGGCAGGAGCCGCTTCGCAACAACTCGCCGAGACCGTGGACATCTTCCCCACGCTTGCCGAGCTTGCCGGGTTGCCCGCACCCAAAGGCCCTCAGCGCATTGATGGCATCAGCCTTGTTCCCGTTCTCCGTGAGCCATCGAAGACCATCCGCGATCACGCCTACCACTGCTACCCGCGTGGCGAGCGCATGGGCCGCGCGATTCGCACGGAGCGCTACCGGCTGGTCGAGTGGAAGAAACCCGGTGCGCCTGCGGACACGGCGGAGTTCGAGCTTTACGACTACACGGCCGACCCGCTCGAAACGAAGAACCACGCCGCAGAGCAGCCGGAGGTCGTGGCGCAACTCCGCACCATTCTGTCGCGGCATCCCGAGGCGGTTGCCCCCGGTGCTCTCTTCAGCCAGACTGCCCCCAAAGCCAAAGCAAAGAAGAAGGCCAAACAATGAATCGTCGCATACTCCACCTGTCTCTTCTCCTCAGCGCCTCCGCTGCATTAGCCGCTGCCAAACCGAACGTCCTGATGATATGTGTGGACGACCTCAAGCCCGCGCTTGGTTGTTACGGCGACGCGCTGGCGAAGACACCGAACCTCGACCGCCTCGCCGCGCGCGGCGTGCGTTTCGACCATGCGCACTGCAACCAGGCCGTCTGCTCACCCTCCCGCAACACGCTCATGACCGGCCTGCGTCCGCAGACCCTCGGCATCTACGATCTGCCGACGCATTTCCGCAAGGCCGCCCCGGATGCCGTCACGGTCGGCCAGTATTTCAAGCAACACGGCTACCGCGCCGAGGGCTTGGGAAAGATCTACCACACCGGCCATGGGAACATTGACGACGCCGACACCTGGAGCGTGCCGTCGTGGCGTCCCAAGGGCGGCGGCTACGCGTTGAAGGAAAGCTCGGACATCAGCGGGAACAACAGCGCCGATCCCCGCGGTGCGGCCTACGAATCTGCCGATGTGCCGGACAACCGCTACGGCGACGGCATGATCGCCGACGAAGCCATCGAACGTCTGCACGCTGCGAAGGCGCGCAAGGACCAGCCATTCTTCATCGCCGTCGGTTTCCTAAAGCCGCACCTGCCGTTCGTCGCGCCGAAGAAGTATTGGGACCTGTACGACCCGGCCAAGTTGCCGATGCCGCACTCGGACACCCCGCCGACCGACGCGCCCAAGTTCGCCCCGCAGTTCGGCGGCGAGTTGCGGGCGTACCACGACATCCCCAAGAGCGGCCTGCTCTCCGAGGAGCAAACCCGAAAGCTGGTCCACGGGTACTACGCCGCCGTCAGTTACATGGACGCCCAGGTCGGCCGGGTGCTGGACGCTCTGGAAGGGGAAGGGCTCGCCGACAACACGGCGATCATCCTCTGGGGCGACCACGG
>CAYQCZ010000060.1:0-12798 GCA_964415955.1 uncultured Verrucomicrobiota bacterium
GCCGTATCTTTGTGCGCGGAGTCGTGGAGGTATCCAACTTTTGCCGCCAGAACTGCCATTACTGTGCCATGCGACGCGGCAACGGCCTGTTGAAGCGCTACCGGCTGGCAGCAGACGAACTAGCCGAATTGATCATTCATCACCGACCTGCGGCGATCACCGACATCGACATCCAGGCAGGTGAAGACCCCGTGGTTGTGCGTGAGTCGGTGCTGCCCTTGGTGCGCGAATTGCGCAGCCGTACCAACCTTGGCATCACACTCTGCCTTGGCACGTTGTCCCCCTTTGAGTACGACCAACTAAGAGAGGCGGGGGGTGATTGCTACGTGATAAAGCTGGAGACCGGAGATGCCGGCCACTACGAGGACATCAGAGCTCCTGGGACGCTGACCAGACGCATCACAGCGATTCGATATCTCGCGGCCACGGGTTGGAACGTGTCCTCAGGCCTCATCGTGGGTCTGCCAGGCCAAACGCGGAAGCAGGTGGAGGAGACCCTTGAGTTGCTGGCGGGACTGCCGCTCGCGGGATGCAGCGCGAGCCCCTTTGTGGCGGGGGAACAAACGCCCTTTGCCAGCGCTCCGTGCGGAGACATCAACCAGACGATTGATTGTGTAGCCCGCATGCGGCTGGACAAGCCAGGCTGGATTATTCCCGCCGTCAGCGCCATGCAGCTCGTATCCGAAGACGGCTACGCGGATGCCCTCAACGCAGGCGCAAATCTGGCCACCATCCAGCTTACGCCACACGCCGTGCGTGCCGATTATCCGATCTACAAAAGCAACCGTTTCATCATGGACGAAGAACGTGTCCTGTCAGCCATTGCTGCAGCTTGCTGTGAACCCAGCCGCGTCGGCATCATGGAGCATCGGCGCCGCAACTCGACTTTGGCAACCGAACCCGTGCCACGTTCCTCCGAGGTGGCTTCGCGTGCATTCGAAGCCTCTCGCTTCGGCACCTGTGCGTCATTGCCGAACTAGTCCTGTGGCCCTGAACTATTCAGGGCCGCAGGGCAACCCTTGTCCTAAACCGGCTGTCTGTCACAGCCCGCGCGCCTTCGTCTACAGGACCACCTTATGGTAAACGTGACATCGCTTATCACGCCATCAATTCCGGTGGCTCTGATTCGGACAGCGACGCTCCGCAATTCGGTGACGAACTGATTTACCAACGGATTATCGGGGAGTTTCCCGTTTCGAAAATGGGCCATTGGGTCATTGAATCCGGCTTTGGCTACACGCAAATGGATCTGCGAAAACGATTCTCGGGAACGGTTCCGGTCACCACGGACACCTTTCCGCTCAACGGGGTGCTGTCACCGTCTGCGCCCTACAACGGCACGTTTCTTGGACCCGGAGCCCTGCTCGGGGACACACCCGTGCGCACCACGATCCTGGCCGCCCAGTCGGGCCAGCACAAATTGAGCCGCCATCATCCGCTGGGAGTGGATGGAGGAAGGACGGAACGCACTGTATGGATTGATCGGCCAAACAGCGGTGGCCAGATCGATCTGCCGTCACAACCGATTCTTGATGGATTCAGTGGCAACCGGCTTTTTATACGGCACGGGTTCTCTCCATCAGAAAATGAGTGCCGGTCTGGCCAGTGATGTGGAATCCGAGTTGTTCGTACAACCTCCTGGCGCGGCTCTCCAAAAGCACCTGGAGTCTTACAGGCAGGGTTCGTTTGTCCGCAAACTTTAGCTCGCGCTCCAAGAGCGCTGTGCCAATCCCGTGTCCCTGGACTGCTGGCAGCAGTTGAATTTCGATGATGCGAACTTCCTCCTCCGTCCTGGAGACAGACAGCGCTCCGATTCGGCGGCCCGCCTGCTCGACGATCTCAAATGTCTCAGGAGCCCATTTATCCTCAAAATGCTGCCGTTGCCACACCTCATTCCACTGGCCGAACTGCTTCCGCACCACGCCCTCATAGGCCGCACGATTCAAGACGTAAAGGAATGCTTTGTCTTCCGCAGTAGCTTGTCTGGTTGTCCAGTTCACCGTGTTTGCCTTTATAGGGTAATGCTCAGTCACGGGGCTCAAACCCTGTGACCTGCGAGCCGAATTGAGAGTGCCATCCCGCCTTGCCTGCAGCGATTTCTTGAATTGAGCCGCGGTGCGGCAAGGGGGCGGAGCCGTTTTGGGTTCATGATTTCAAAGCCTGGACGAAGGGCGATTTTGTCTGCACTCACACCCACCCATCGTCCAGTTGGTCGACTATGTCCAATTCAAAGATTATCGCACCAAGCCCAGGAAGGCATGCATTCGCAACGTGCGCCGGCTTCCCGATCACGTCGGCCTGGGTGCGCATTAAACACGGGGTCGTGGGCTGAATTACCACCTCAGGCTGGGGTTTCACCTACTGTGACGAGTCTTTCAAAGGCGTTAAGACAGACGCTGCTGGCTTGATCGCTATGAGACCTACGACCTCCATTAACTCACCAACTCCGTCACATTCCGAAGCTCCGGCACCTTCTTACAACGTCCGCGATCCGGGTTTAGGCATGCGCCCGACATCTGGTTCAGATCAAGCGAGCGCTACCTCAATCACCCTCCTGACCGATGCCGAACAGAACCAGGTGTTGATCGGTTGGAACGAGAGCGATACGCCGTTTCCGCACGACAGGTGTGTTCATGAAATCCTCGAGGAACAATCGTCGCGGATGCCGGACACGGTCGCGGTCTTGTTTGGGGAAGAATCGCTGACCCATCGGGAGTTGAACGAGCGGGCGAACGCATTGGCGCTGACGTTGCAGAAACACGGCATCGTGCCCGATGCACGCGTCGCCATCCTGGTGGAGAGATCCTTGGACATGATCGTCGGCCTGCTCGCGATCTGGAAAGCCGGAGGCGCCTACGTGCCGCTGGATCCGACCTATCCGAAGGAGCGTTTGAAAGGGATGCTGCACGATTCGGGAGCACAGGTGCTCCTGACTCAAAGGTATTTGAAAGTGGCTTCCGAACTCGATGCTTCAGGTTTCCAGATCCTCCATCTGGAGGAATACCACGGAAGCTCGAAGGGTCCTCCACCCACCCCGGTCACGGCACAGAATCTTGCCTATGTCATGTACACCTCCGGCTCAACCGGTCAGCCGAAGGGGGTGATGGTGACACACCGGAACGTGGTCAACTTCTTTGCCGCCATGGATCAGCAGATCGAGACTGATCCGGGTGTGTGGCTGGCGGTGACCAGCATCTCCTTTGACATTTCGGTACTGGAGCTGTTCTGGACGCTTGCTCGTGGATTCAAGGTGGTCATCCAGCCCAGTGGAACCGGGGCACTTGCGCCGGCCAATGGGCGGACTGTCCCGGAGCAGATCCAACATCACGGGGTCACCCACTTTCAATGCACCCCGTCCCTCATGAGAGGTCTGCTTGCGGATCCGCAGATGTTGCCGGCGGTGTGTTCGCTCCAACGCCTGTTGTTGGGCGGGGAAGCGCTCCCCGATGCCCTGGCGAAGCAATTACACGAGCTTGTTCCATCGGGCTTGTTCAACATGTATGGCCCCACCGAGACGACTGTCTGGTCGTCCGTGCACAGGATGGGAGGCGATTCGGAAACCATTTCAATCGGCCGGCCCGTCGCCAATACGCAGATCTACATTCTCAACGGTCTCCAGCCGGTGGCTGTCGGTGCGGTCGGGGAGATTGTCATCGGCGGCGAAGGCGTGACCCGCGGCTATCTAAACCGGGAGGCATTGACGGAGGAGAAGTTTGTGCCGGATCCGTTCAGGGCAGGGCCGGGGCGCCGGCTTTACCGGACAGGCGACCTCGGAAGATGGCTTCCGGATGGGACCATCCAGTGCCTGGGACGGCTGGATCATCAGGTTAAAATACGCGGTCAACGTATCGAGCTCGGCGAGATCGAGTCCGCTTTGCAAACCTGTCCTGGCGTCCTGGATGCCGTGGTGGTTGCCCGCGAAGACGAGGGCAAAGGGCAGGCATTGGTGGCGTACATCGTGAGAGCACCCGTGTCGCACACCATCGCTGGCGAAGTTAAAAGGCGCGTTCAAGGTCATCCGAATGGCTCCAACTCGGAATCGAATTCCACGGATCTTTCCCCGGCCTACGCCCGCGACGCGAGTCACACATCCGACGGGAAACCGGGGCCGGTGATCCCGCTGCATTCCGGACCGGGTGGTTCCGATGCCCGTTCCCGATTGCTAGGTCAGATCGTCAACATCTGGGTGGAGATGCTGGGGGTGGATGCGGATGCCATCGGATTGGACGACAATTTTTTTGACCTGGGCGGGCACTCCCTGCTGGTCGTCCAGGTCCAGGTCCGCTTGGATGAAGCGCTCGGAATCCAAGTGCCGCTGGCAAAGCTGTTCCAACACACCACTCCTTCCGCTCTGGCGGACTATTTGAACGGGAGCATCTCGGCTCCCATGGATCACTCGCGGCGAAGAGGCCTCCTGAAGCAGCGCGATCGCAACCCTTCCCTGCAAATTGAGAGGGCAACCGCATGAACCAGTTACTATCCGGTGCAGGGGTCGCGATCATCGGAATGGCTGGACGCTTCCCGGGTGCTGGCGATGTGGATGTCTTTTGGAGGAATCTCTGCCAGGGCACGGAATCCATAGTGTTTTTCAATGGCGCGGAGGATGCCATCCGACCTGGAGAAGAAGCCGCGAACTACGTGCGGGCACGCGGAATGTTGGAGGGTGCCGATTTGTTTGATGCGGCGTTTTTTGGAATGACGCCGCAGGAGGCAGTGATGACCGATCCACAGCACCGGGTGTTTCTGGAATGCGCCTGGGAGGCGCTTGAGAATTCCGGATGCATCCCGGACAAGTTTGCAGGCGCCATCGGCGTGTTTGCCGGCATGAGCATGAACACCTACCTGTCCTACAATCTGGCGACGGCTCCTGCTTTGATGGCCCAGTCGGACAACTACCAGCTGATGCTGAGCAACGACAAGGACTACCTGCCAACACGTGTGTCCTACAAATTGAACCTCAAGGGCCCCAGCCTGACGGTTCAAACAGCCTGCTCCACGTCGCTCAGCGCGGTCTGTGTGGCCTGTCAGAATCTCCTCAACTTTGAGTGCGATGCCGCCCTCGCCGGCGCCGTTTCCATTTCGTTCCCGCAACGGACCGGCTACTTCCACCAGCCAGGCGGGGTTGCTTCTGCCGACGGCCATTGCCGTGCGTTCGACGCTGCCGCATCCGGAACGGTTCCGGGCGAAGGTGTGGGCATCGTGGTCATGAAGCGCCTGGAGGAGGCGCTCGCAAATGGCGACCGGATTTATGCAGTGATCCGCGGATTTGCCATGAATAACGATGGTTCGTCCAAGATCGGTTTCACTGCTCCAAGCATTGACGGGCAGTCCGATGTCATTGCCACCGCCCTGGCAATGGCGGGATTTCCTGCGGACACGATCGGATACGTGGAGACGCATGGCACGGGCACACCCGTGGGAGATCCGATCGAGATCGAGGGATTAACGAAGGCGTTCCGGGTCACAACGGCGAAGACCGGCTTCTGCCCCATTGGGTCGGTCAAAACAAACATCGGTCACCTCGACGCCGCGGGAGGCATGGCCGGTTTGATCAAGACGGTGCTTTCGCTGTATCACAAACGGATACCTCCGAGTCTTCATTTCAAGGAAGCCAATCCAAGAATCGATTTCAACAGCTCGCCATTCTTTGTGAACAGCAGTCTTCGGGAATGGGAAGCCACCTCCTTCCCGCGTCGCGCAGGTGTCAGTTCGTTTGGAATGGGCGGAACAAATACACATGTCGTCATGGAGGAGGCTCCCCCGTGTGAAATGCCGGGCCGCTCCCGTCCGGCGCAACTGCTTCCATTGTCCGCGAAGACACAGGCCGCCTTGGATCGCGCATCCGCCAATCTCGGCACCCGGGTGGGCGGACTTGCGGCTGATGAACTCGCGAATGTGGCCTGCACCTTGCAGACCGCCCGTCATGACTTCGCCTTTCGGCGAATCTGCGTCTGTCGAGACGGTGCATCTGCGGTTCGGGGACTTGGCGCGACGGACCCGCAGCACGAGTTCACGCGGGTTCTGAAGCAGGGGAATCCCTCCGTCACCTTTCTGTTTCCAGGGCAGGGAACGCAGCAGGTGAACATGACTCGGGGGCTCTACAACAATGAATCGGCATTTCGCGAAACGGTGGACGAATGCACGGGTTTGCTTGAATCGCACCTCGGATTCAATCTCCGGGATGTCATCTATCCGGGAACAGCGGAAGCGGAAGCCGCCCGACTGCGGTTGACGCAGACCGAGTTTGCACAGCCCGCGCTTTTTGTTGTCGAATACGCCCTGGCCCGGCTGTGGATGAGCTGGGGCATTCGTCCGTCCGCCTTCATCGGTCACAGTCTGGGTGAATACGTTGCAGCTTGCCTGGCCGGAGTGTTTTCCTTGAAGGACGCACTCATGATCGTGGCGAGGCGGGGGCAGTTGATGCAGGAATTGCAGCCTGGAAAGATGCTGGCTGTGCGGGGATCTCCATCGATCATTGACTCCCTCCCCATCAACGGAGTCTCCCTTGCGTCCGTCAATTCACCGTCGCTGTTTGTTCTTTCCGGGCCGTCCGACGCCATCGATGAGGCCAAGGCTCACCTCGATCAATCGGGCATTGGCTGCACCCCGCTTCAGGTCTCCCATGCCTTTCATTCGGAGATGACCGACCCGATGCTCGATGCCTTGCGTGAACTCGTGGGAAGCGTCGAAAGGAGAAGCCCGCAAATCCCGTTTATTTCAAATGTAACGGGTGATTGGATCACCGCGGTGGACGCGATGGATCCTGCTTACTGGGTCAGGCACACGCGACAGACCGTGCTGTTCGGCAAGGGCGTGCACGAGTTGGTTCAAAAATCCAGTCACGTTCTCCTTGAAGTGGGGCATGGGCGGGTGCTGGCGGGGCTGGTCCGGCAGCAAACCGGCATCCATGAATCGATCACCGTGCTGAGCGCATTGCCCCACAACCCTGGCGAAACGTGCGATGTGGAAGCCGTCTTGACCACCCTGGGACAACTGTGGCTTGCGGGTGTCCCTGTCGATTGGAAGCGTTTTCACCAGGGTGAAAAAAGGTCGCTGGTCAGTCTTCCGACCTATCCCTTTGAACGCAAACGCCACTACGCCGAACCTCCTGACCTGATTGCGGAACTGCCTGCGCTGAAGCGCACCCATAATGGCGGACCCTCCGTGAATGTGCCGGAATTGCTGCCAATAATCATGCAAACGTCCCCGGGTGGGAATGGAGCGGCCGATGTTGCGGAGACTTCAAACCTGAGATCGAAACTGCGAAGCCTGCTCTCCGAACTTTCAGGCTTTTCCATCGCGGACATCGGTGAACGAACCACTTTTGCCGAAATGGGATTGGATTCCTTATTTCTCACCCAGTTCAGTCTGGCCATCGAAAAACGCCTCCGGATTCGCGTCTCTTTCGGCGAATTGTTGAAGAAGTATTCCACCATCGAAAAGCTCGCCGCGCATGTGGGCAGCGCACTGTGTCTGGCTCCCGACAGCGCTCATGCCGATGCAGCCGGGGATGGAACCGGTCGGTCGGATGCTACCTCAACCCTGCAGGAGCATGGCATGTTGTTTCCTCTGACCGAAGCCCAGATGGAAATCTGGTATGCGTCACAAATGAGCCCCGAGGCCTCTTGCGCCTACAATGAAAGTTACCTGGTTCATTTCCACGGCATCATTCATTCTGAACATTTGCGGTCGGCCTGGGAACGGCTGATCGGACGACATGAGGCGTTGCGGGTTACTTTTGATCCCGAGGGCAGGCATCAGATGGCGCATGCGATGGTCTCTACTCCCATGCAATTGCGCGACTTCGCCGCCATGTCCGGCGTGAGGTGCGAGGAAGCATTTGACGCCTTTCAAATGGAGGACGCCCGCCGTCCCTTTGATCTCGTGAAAGGGCCGGTGGCACGGGCGACGTTGGTCCGGCTGGGGGAAAAGCATCATGTCCTGGTCCTGACGTTCCACCACATCGTGTGCGACGGTTATTCATTCGGCCAGTTGCTTGCAGAGCTGGGTGAATTGTACTCCTCCGGAGTTCTCGGGCACGAGCCGCAGCTTCAACACGCGGTGCAGTTGAGCGATTTCATCCGGTTGCAAAAAGCCAGCTTGGTGGAGCATGCCGAGAGAACAAGCGAAGCCTATTGGGTGGATCAATTCTCCGATGCCACGCCGGTCCTGGAACTGCCGCTCGATTTTCCGCGGTCCTCGCATTGGACGTTTCGCGGCGCCCGTGAGTACAGTTCGGTGTCCGCACCGCTCACCCGCGCGCTCCGTCAACTCGGCGCGCGTCACAATTGCACGCTCTACCAGACCCTGCTCGCCGGTTACGCGATGCTGCTGCAACGGCTGAGCGGTCAGGCGGAGATCGTCATCGGCGTTCCCATGGCCTGCCGGGCACCAGAAGGCGGCCAGTCGGTGGTGGGACACTTCGTCAACTTCCTCCCCTTGCGCATCCGGGCCGGCCTGGACGGGACGTTCCCCGGATATCTGGGCGAAGTCAGCAGCCGGTTCGTCAGCGCGTTTGAGCATCAGAACTACACGTTTGGAACATTGATCAGGAAACTGAACGCCGCCCGTGTCCCCGGACGCATGCCGCTGACGTCGGCCACGTTCAACTTCGAGCACCATGACACCCCGCCGGTGTTCCTGGACCTGGTTTCCACCCTGACGACCAACCGTCACAGCAACACCAATTTCGACATCGGTTTCAGCGTGATTGAAGTCAATGACACCCTGGAACTGGACTGCCGGTACAACACCGCGCTGTTTTCGGAGGCAACCATCCGGGGATGGCTGGTGCAGTTCCATATTCTGCTCGAGAATATTACGAGCAATCCCGACGGGCTTGCGGGCGACCCGGGCCTGGAACCGGCGGATGAAAGCGGTGAACTTCTTGAGGAGCGGACCCGGTCTGCGGGGATGGCCGGGAACGGGGCCCCGGAACATGCATTTACCGGGCCGCACGCCCGCGAACCGTCGTCGGCGAATCCTCAGGACAGTCATGGGAACGGGCGGGTGGCGGGCAATGGGGGGGCGGGTGACGCGCTTCTCACCGCGCAGAAAATGCGGCGCTTTCTGGAAACGAGACTGCCCGGTTTCATGATCCCCTCGACGTTTGTGTTCGTGGATGCCCTGCCGCTGACGCCCAACGGCAAGGTGGACCGGAAGTCTCTTCCTGCTCCGGAACAGGAAGTGAAGGCGGTCGGGAAGGCATTTGTCGCGCCGAGCAATGCCACGGAAAGGACGCTCGCGGAAATCTGGGCCGAGGTTCTTGACTGCGGCGGCATGAGCATCCAGGACAACTTCTTCGAGCTTGGAGGGCACTCGTTGCTGGTAATGCGCGTGATCTCCCGTATCCGGACCACATTTCAAATTGAACTGCCCATGCACATGGTTTTTGAGCATCCCACCATAGAGTCGCTGTCACAGGAGATCGAGAAGATCGTGGGCGCGGAGATCGGCGGCATGACCGATGCCGAGGTGGCGTCGCGCGCAGGGAGTCCCCCGTGATCGGTGTCCCAGACGAGGCTGCCGTGGAAACGGCACGACTGACTGCCGGGAGAGAGGCTTTGCGCGAACAGCGCCTGAGCGGCGGTGGCAAACGCGGACTCGTCGTGACCCGAATTCCGCCTGCGTCCTGTCCCTCGTCCCCCCTTTCGTCTTCCCAGCAACGACTTTGGTTCTTCGATAATCTGGAACCCGGCAGCCCCATCTACAATCTGCCGTCGGCAATCCGCATCCAGGGACCGCTCAATCTTAATGCGGTGCGGGATGCTTTGGATGCGATCATTCTTCGGCATGAGTCTTTGCGGACCTGCTTTCGCAATGAGGATGGTGCCGCTGTCCAGATGATCCAGGAACTTGCACCCGGGAATCTGGCGATGGTCGATCTGGCGGGGGAACCTCCGTCCAACCGTGAGGCCGTCTTGCAAACAAGGCTTCAGTTGGAGGCGCGAAAGCCCTTCGACCTTGCCGCAGGGCATTTGATTCGCAACGTGCTGGTGAAGGTGTCACCGCAAGATCACGTTCTGTTGGTGACCATGCATCACATCGTCTCCGACGCATGGTCATTGAACATTTTCTTCCGCGAATTCGCAATCCTCTACGAGGCGGCGAGGAATCATCGGGCGCCATTGCTGCCGGATCTGCCGCTCCAGTATGTGGGATACACTCTGTGGCAGCGGCAGAGGCTTGGGGAAAAGCTCATGGAGTCTCAGCGCCAGTATTGGGAGCAGCAGCTCAAAGATGCACCACCGCTTCTGGAACTGCCGAACGAACGGGGTCGGCCGACAAAGCAAACCTTCCTGGGAGCCACGGCGGCGCGGGCGCTTCCGGCGGAATTGTCAGAGCGCATCCGATCCCTGAGCAAACAGAAGAACGTGACCGGCTTCATGCTGTTGCTGACCATCTTCAAAACGTTGATCCATCGTTACACTCATCAGGCCGATCTGGTCGTGGGCTCACCCATCGCCGGCCGCACACAGTATGAGACCGAGGGAATCATCGGCTTCTTCGTCAACACACTGGTCTTCCGCACGAATCTTTCGGGCAACCCGGCCTTCTCCGAGGCTCTGTCACGGGTGCGCCAGGTCACGCTGGAGAGTTTCGCCCACCAGGACTATCCTTTCGAACAACTGGTTGAAACATTGCGACCGGTCCGTAATCCCGGTTACTCGCCGTTGGTCCAGATCATGTTTGCCTTCAATGGCGGGGAAACCGGGCATCTGAAGATCGACGGCCTTTCCATATCCTCCATTCCAACCGACACGGGAACGGCCAAATTCGATCTCACGCTGACGGTGCAGGAGGGGGAGGGGGATCTGTCACTGATTGCCGAATATAACAGCGGTCTGTTTTCAGTCGCCTCCATCGACAGGATGCTGGGGCACTACCAGACCCTTCTGGAATCCGTGCTGGCTGATCCGGAGCAGAGAATCGGCGGCTTGGCGATGTTGCGTCCGCAGGAACGGGACCTGTTGGTTCAGGATTGGAGCGGACGCAGGAATCACGGCGGGACGGAGCGTTCGATCGGATCGCTCTTTGAGGAACAGGTGGAACAAAACCCGGAGAAGACCGCGATCACCTTCGGACAGCATCGGCTCAGTTACCGGGCTCTGAACGACCAGGCCAACACGCTGGCGCACCATCTCGTGAATGTCGGAGTGCAACCGGGGGACAATGTGGTGATCTTCGCCGAGCGTTCGATGGAGATGATTGTCGCGGTGCTGGCGATCATCAAGGCGGGCGCGGCGTATGTGTCACTGGATTCCGCCACCCCACGAGATCGCCTCGTGGGCATGCTTGATGAGGTGCGTCCACCGGTCATCCTGCTACAGGGGAAACTTGCGGATGATCTGGAGAAGGTGCTTCCCGCGATCCATGGCCGTCGCATCGTCCTGGATGGGAGCGGGAAAACGATCTTGCAAAGCAACAATTCCAATCTTCCTGCAAAGGGCGATCCCGAAGATGTGGCCTACGTGAGCTTCACATCCGGTTCCACCGGAGCACCCAAAGGGGTCCGGGTTCCGCACCGTGGGGTTGTGCGGCTCGTGAAGGACACGAACTACGCACTGTTCCAGCCGGATGAAGTGTTTCTTCAGATGGCGCCACTGGCCTTCGATGCCTCGACGTTCGAGATCTGGGGGCCGCTGCTCAACGGCGCGGAACTGATGATTTTCCCTCCTCAACTGCCGACGATGAATGAACTGGCGGAGTTCATCCGCGAAAGCCGGATCACCACTCTCTGGCTTACCGCAGGATTGTTTCATCAACTGGCGGAGCACGATGGTGAATGCTTCCGCGGGTTGCGGCGGGTGATCGCGGGCGGGGATGTGCTGTCGCCTCCACACGTCCGGAAGGTGCTGGCGCATTGTCCCGTGGTCAACGGCTACGGCCCAACCGAGAACACGACCTTCACCTGTTGCCATGCCGTGACACCCGCGTCGCTGGAAGGAAGGGGCGTTCCGATCGGCCGGCCTGTCACGAACACCGATGTCTATGTCCTCGATGAGCGAAGGAATCTGGTTCCGATCGGGGTGGAAGGTGAGCTCTATGCCGGAGGCCGGGGGCTGGCCGTCGATTATCTCAATGCCCCGGAGCTGACAGCGGAGAAGTTCGTCCATCTCCGCCTGGATTCGGAACCGGCGAGACGCCTGTATCGGACCGGGGACAAGGTGCGCTGGCTGGAGAACGGAGAACTGGAATTTATTGGACGGTTTGATTCGCAAACGAAAATACGCGGATTCCGTGTCGAGCCTGGAGAGATCGAGAACGCGATCAAGAAACACCCGTCCATTAAAGACTGCGTGGTCGTGGTCAGGGTCAGCGAAAGTGGTGCCAAATCGCTTATCGCCTATTATGTGACCGGCTCCGGTCAGGATCTCTCGAGGGAGGAGATGCGCTGCTTTTTGCAGCAATGCCTTCCGGATTACATGATTCCAGCCGCCTTCATGGCTGTTGCGGAGTTTCCATTGAACGCCAACGGGAAAGTGGATCGGAATCTTCTCCCGCCCTTCCATATGGTGGATGCTGCCATGACTGCCCTTGAGGGCATTGTGGAGCCTAGGGACAAAATTGAACGGCAATTGGTCAAGGTGTGGGGGGATGTGCTGGGCATTCATCCCGTGGGCGTGAGGGACAATTTTTTTGAACTCGGCGGGCACTCCCTGCTGGCCATCAAACTGGTCTCAATGATCGAAAAGGTGCTCGGCAACCGCGTGCCGGTGGCGGAGGTGTTTCTGCGGCCGACTGTGGAGCGGCTGGCGAAGCTCTTGAGAGACATCCAACCCGGGATTCCCTCGTCCC
>CAYQCZ010000061.1:0-4174 GCA_964415955.1 uncultured Verrucomicrobiota bacterium
GTCATTTTGCCTCCAATGAAGGCAAATCTGCGCCCTTTCAAGAGGGATTCCGGACATTCCTCGCCGTCCAGCCGGTTCAACTCGGGCTTGTGTTCATAGAGGTCCAGGTGCGATGGGGCACCGATCATGTGAAGGTAGATGACCCGCTTTGCGCGTGGGGCAAACATCGGGCTGCCGGTCAGGACCGACCCCGCCTGCGCGGACACGGTCTGCTGCCGGAGCAACGCGGCCAGTGTCATTGCTCCAAGCCCGAGTCCGGCATGATGAAAAAACTCGCGTCGCTTGACGAGGTGAAGGTGTGTGACAGGCGGTGTCATAAATCTGGGCAAGGATCAGTCTGCATCCATCAAGGCCAGTTCGCCGCACAAATCCAGCGCCTTCATCGCCTGTGCGGTGGCGATGTAGGTGATGTAGTGGTAGTTCCCCCGATACAAGGAGTGCATCCACCAACGGCCGCTTTCGCGCTGCTCGCGCTTGAGCCAGGCCAGCCCGCGCTGGATGCGCGGGTCGGCCACGGGGACGTTGCCCTGGCGCATCAACACGATGGCCAGCGACGTCATGTAGGCGTCGCTTTCGGGCCTGGCAGCATCAGGCAGATTTGCAATGAGCTTGCGGACATGATCGCTGACCTCAAAATGCCAGTCGTCGATCGCGGACATGTCGCGCACACTCCAGCCGCCGTCCGCATGCTGTTTCGAGGCAAGCAGCTCCAGTGCGGCCTCGCGCTCCACATGCGGGACCAAGTCAGGCAGATAGTGGGCGAGTTGAAGCTTGAGGATGCGGTCAAAATCATTCCCCGGTGCAGCCGTGCAAAGCCATTCTTTCATCTTTGCCACACCGGCCATCAGCGATTCATCCTTCAACCCCGCAAGCCAGCCCGGCGCTGCGGTGATGGCCCGCGCGGCCTGGAGCGTAAGTTCGAAGTCGGTCGTAATGTGGGGGATTTCCACCTCACCATGGCTGACGAATGCCCCGCTGGCCGACTGCCGTGCGAACATGTCACGCAGGGCACGTTCCGTCGCCTCCGAGGTTCTCCCAACGATGTGCCGGTCCCACTCCGCCAGGCCCAGTGCGCGCCACACGGCGCTGAATGTTCCGGGGTGAAACTTGTGGCCGTTTCTTTCCGCCTCCTTGACCGGCTTGATTTCCTTGGGCACCGAGTTCACGAAGTCCGCAAGCACTTCGTCGCTGGGCCTGCCGAACTGGCGCGTCCACGCCGTGCGCTCGGTCATGTAAGGACCGGTGGTGTGGCAGTTGATGCAGGATTTCTCACGCACCCAGCTCACCGCACCGTCCTCCAGATATTTCGCCGCCGCCCTCAATGACCCGGCACCAAACTCCTTCACACGCGGCTCATCCGCAACGGGCAGGCTCACGCGGATGTCGCCGGACTCATACTGGAATCCGGGCCTGGGCCTCTCCGCTGCAACCGCGGCCATGGCCAGCAGCAAAGCGGCCGCCGTCGAACCAAGCTGGCATGGAAGTCGCAGATTCACCCTCAGCCTTTCGAGATGGTTTCATCGAGGTTCAAGAGCGCCGCCGCCACGGCATACCACGCCGCAAACTCCGACGCATCGACCCCCTTGGGCAGCGGGAATGTGCCCGCAAAATCCCGCGCGGATTTCGGGTCTGAGGCACGTTCAGCCCGCTCGGCCGCAAGAAGGTTCATCAACGTGCCCAGCTCCGACGCCTGTGGCGTGCGCCCTGTGGCAATGCGGAAGGCGTGAATGATGCGCTCCCCGGCATTCGCCGTGGGTTTCTCCACCAGAACACGTCTGGCAAATGCCATCGCCGCCTCCACATAAACCGGGTCATTCATCAATGTCAGCGCCTGGAGCGGGGTGTTTGAACGTGGACGCTTCACGCGGCAGGCCATGCGCGCGTTGGCATCGAAATTCACAAAACTCGGATACGGCGCGCCGCGCTTCCAGATCACGTAAAGGCCACGGCGATACTTCTCCGTCTTCGGGCTGACGACATAATCATATTTCTGCCCGCCCACCTTCACCCACAAGCCGTCGGGCTGATAGGGCCTGATCGGTTCGCCGCCAAGCGCAGGGTTCAGCAGACCCGCAATGGCCAGTGCGTTGTCCCGGATCATCTCGGCATCCATCCGGAAGCGCGGCCCGCGCGCATAAAGCAGGTTCTGATCGTCCAGTGAAAGCAACTGCGTGGGAATGCGCGAGGACTGCCGATATGTGGCCGACGTCACGATCAACCGCAGCATGTGCTTCATCGACCAGCCGCTTTCCATGAATTCACAGGCAAGCCAGTCGAGCAGATCGGGATGGGTGGGCTTGTCACCCTTGATGCCAAAATCCTCGGGCGTGGTGACCAGTCCATGGCCGAACAGCTCCGCCCACCATCGATTGACCACCACGCGGGCGGCCAGCGGGTTCTCACGACTGACCAGCCACCGCGCGAGATCCAGCCGGTCAGGCGGGGTGCCCGCCCTGAGGGCAAGGGGATGCAGCATCCCCGGTGTCTGCGGCTCAACCGGTTCTCCGGGCGTGCGGAATTCCCCGCGCACAAACATGCTGCTCCTTCTCGGCGTGTCCACCTCCTGCATCACAAGCGTCGATGGCACCTTGATTTTGCCAAGCTGGGCTTCCAGGCCGGTCCGCTCCTGCTCCAGCATTGCAAATCCATCCGTCTGCCGTGCCAGAAATGCCGTGATCTCCTTTGTTTCCGCCTGTGTGCGATCGCCCGCAGGCTTCCTGATCGCTGAAGCAAGACTTGCGGGCAATGACGGCGAGCCGGCATTACCCGTGATGGCGCTGAACTTGACGCGTCCAATGGTCCGCCCTCCACCGAAGTTTTGCTCCAGCCGGAACGTCAGCGTGAGTCCCTCCTCAGAACCAATGGGTGTTGCGGTTTGCAACAACACCCAGTGTGACTGGTGAAACTTCGGGTTGATGGCCCAACCGCCGCGCGCGTCATTGTCGGTCTTGAGCAGGTTGCCGGCGGGAAAATTGGCCTGCGAAAACGAGGCGTCAGCCTTGCTGAAAACGACCCTGCGGGCTTCGTTCGTCCGGTCGTTGGGCGACATCGTCACGATCAGGTTGTTCAGCACGAAATTCGGGCGCTGCTCATCGCCACGGCCAGGCCCCCTGCCAGGCAGGGAATCATCGGCAAGCGCCTCCAGCTTGATCGCGCGGATGCCGGCCAGCTTCGTCTCGACGCGGACGATGTAAGTGTCCTTGTCCGGTGCAGGCTCACCGCTGAGCAGCACAGACTGATCCTCCAAGATTTCACTGGTGGCGCCACCGAGCGATTCGAACGACTTGATCTCCAGCACATGCTCCTTTGGCGCCTCGGCATAACGTGCGGACAGCTCCGCCACGCGTGTCTCCAGGGTGTAGGCCACATCGGCTTCGATGCGCGCCAGCTTTCGTTTGATCTCGTCGATCCTGGTCTGCAACTGCCGTCGTTGCGCCGCGGTCTCCTCATCTTCAACGCTCATGGCCGGCCCCTTGAACTGAATGGACCCGGGCACCTTGGGATTGGTCCGGTCCGCTTCCAGCTCCGTCTGGTTGAAAAACGCAAACAGCCCGTAGTAATCCCTCATGGTGAAGGGATCGTATTTATGGTCGTGGCATTGCGCGCATTCCAGCGTGCTGCCCAGCCACACCATGCCCAGCGTGTTGACGCGGTCATGAATCTGGTTCACGCGCGTTTCCTCAGGATCGGTGCCTGCCTCGACGTTGGTGGGGGCGTTCCTGTTGAAACCTGTGGCAATCTTCTGCGATGGCGTGGCGTTCGGCAGCAGATCCCCGGCTATCTGCTCGATCGTGAACTGCGTGAACGGCATGTCGGCGTTCAAGGCATCCACCACCCAGTCTCGATAGGGCCAGATGTCGCGAAAATCATCGCGCTGGAACCCGTGCGAATCTGCATACCGCGCGTAATCCAGCCACGGTCGCGCCCAACGGACGCCAAACTGGTCCGACGCCAGCAACCGGTTCACCAGCTTCTCGTAGGCATCGGCGGACGTGTCGCTCACGAAAGCATCTATTTCGGCAGGTGTCGGCGGCAGGCCTGTGAGATCAAGCGTCACCCGTCGAATCAGCGTTTCACGCGGTGCCTCCGCAGAAGGCGCAAGCCCTTCCTTTCGCAGTCTGGCAATCACAAAGGCATCGATCGGCATCAGGTTGCTAACTGCATCGTGAATGGA
>CAYQCZ010000061.1:4184-10575 GCA_964415955.1 uncultured Verrucomicrobiota bacterium
ACTGCTTACCGGCCTCCGGCACTTTTGGTCGCACAGGTGCCACATACGCCCAGTGTGTCGCAGGCTTCACGCTTTCAGGCCACACTGCCCCGGCATCGATCCACGCCTTGATGCGGTCCGTCTCCGCCCTGGCCAACGGCTCGCCCCGGCTGGGCATGACGTCGTCATGATTCCTTGGGAGGACAATGCGCCGATAGAGTTCACTCTTCAGTGAATCGCCGGGCACGATCACCGGTCCGCTGGAACCACCCTTGAAGGCAGGTTCCCGCGCATCCAGCCGCAGCTTGCCCTTTTGCTCCTTCTCGGAATGGCACTCGAAGCACGCTTTTTGAAACACAGGATACACATCCCTGGCGAAATCCACAGGCTGGGAGGCGGCGAACGAAGCCGTCCAACCTGTGAAGGCCAGAACACATGCAGGCAATGCGCCTTTGGAGATCATTGCTGAAACTATAGGCCGCTGGAGCGGCTTTACCATGCAGTTTTTGCGCCCCCTGCATGTAGGATTGCGGCGGCACTCCCGTCGCTGCATCACTTCACCACCATTTCTGTGAACGGCGGCACGTAGGCCTGGCAGAACACGAGGATGCCCACCAATGCCGCCAGCGCAATGCTGT
Source organism: uncultured Verrucomicrobiota bacterium (assembly GCA_964415955.1). GTDB lineage: Bacteria > Verrucomicrobiota > Verrucomicrobiia > Limisphaerales > CAYQCZ01 > CAYQCZ01. The sequence goes on from CAYQCZ010000061.1 coordinate 4,802, forward strand.
GGAAAAAGACGTAACGCAGGATGCTTCCCTCGTGCCCATACCAGTTCGTCGCCGTGCTCGCGACCACGATGCTCTGCGCGTCCACCATCTTGCCCATCACACCGCCGGAACTGTTCGCCGCACACATCAACACCGGTGAGACATTGGTTTGCTCCGCCGTGATGCGCTGCAGGCTGCCGAACAACACATTGCTGGCCGTGTCACTGCCGGTCAGAGCCACACCCAGCCATCCCAGCAACGTGCCAAAGAACGGATAAAGCGAACCGGTCTTCGCCAATGCCAGACCAAGCGTTGCGTCCGTGCCTGAGAACTTGGTCACGTATCCAAGTGCCAGCATGCAAGCAATGGTCATCATCGAGAAACGCACCTTGTGCAAAGTGGACAGGTAACTGCGCCCCATCTCACGGAAGGAATATCCCATGACCAGGCCCGCGAGGATCGCGCTCACGAGGATTCCCGTGCCAGTGGCAGAGATCCAGTTCAGTTTGAATTCAGCGGCCTCGGGCTTGGTGGGTTTGTCCCCCGTAGGAACGGGAACGACAGGTGCCGTGCGTGTGATGACGTTGTGGAGACGCGGGACTTCGAACTTGGGCGAGGAGACGCTGTCCAGTTGCCTCTTCACCATCGGCACACCCCACAAAAAGACCAGAAGGCTCAATAAAATCCACGGCGTCCAGGCCTGGCGGATGAGCGCAACCGACTGGGAGGGCCGGGCCACGCGAGTCCCTGATGCCTGTGTTGAGATGTTTGAATTGGGACTTGCATGGCTCATCCCTCCGTCAGCATTGGCGGCCTGCCAGTTGTCTTTCGGTTTCCAGAACTTCAGCACACCCACCACGGCAAGCATGGAGCTGATGGCCGCCACGATGTCCACGAGCCACGGCCCGTGGAAATTGGACACCAGATATTGCGGCACTGCGAACGACACGCCCGCCGTCAGGGCCACCGGCCAGATTCCCAACATGCCGCGCCATCCTGCATAGGCCCACACCACCCAGAACGGAACGATCACCGAGAAGAAAGGCAGTTGCCGCCCGACCATTGCCGAGAGCTGATGCAGGTCGAGACCGGTCACGCCGCTGAGCGCAATGATTGGCGTGCCCAGCGCGCCATAAGCCACCGGCGCGGTGTTTGCAATCAGGGACAGCCCGCATGCCTGCAAAGGCGAAAAACCTAGCTGGATCAAAATGGCCGCAGTGACTGCGACTGGCGTGCCAAAGCCCGCCGCGCCTTCAAAGAAAGCGCCAAATGAAAAGGCGATCAGGATCAGTTGCGCGCGCGGGTCCGGCGCCAGAGTGGCGAGACTGTTTCGCAACACGGCGAACAGCCCCTTGTCCACCGTGAGCTGGTAGAGAAAAATCAGGTTCAGGATGATCCAGCCGATGGGGAACAGTCCGAATGCAGCGCCATAACCCGCCGACGCCAGCGCGGCATCCAAGGGCATGCGATACGCCAGCAACGCCACGGCCAGCGCCACGCCCAGGCCGATCAACGCCGCCACATGAATGCGGATTTCCAGCCACGCAATGGCACCCAGCAACACCACGACAGGAAGCGCGGCCACCAGGGTGGAGAACACGGCGTTGCCCAGCGGGTCGTAATGTTGCGCCCAGATCATGCGTGGTGGGTGCCACGAGGAAAGGGAGATTCAGAGGAAATGTCCAGCAGACCCTAAGCTGAACTCGTTTTCGCCTCCGATCTGGAATCACCAATTAGGCCAGTGCGGTTCGTAGGAATCTCCGTGCCAAGGTTTGGCTAAATTATCTCCTTCACCGGGGTGACCTACAATGCCCCGCTTGGGACAAAAATTTCTCCTGTGGCTTTCCAAAGCATGTTTTAGGAGGCGTTGTCCACACTCACATTTGATAAAGTCGCTTTCCGGGAGTTTTTTGGGCTTACCCAAAGGACTAGCCAAAATCTGCTTACGTTGCTCCCTCTTTTTCTTCTCAGGGCATTTGCGATTATGTTTTTGAAGACTTCGCCTTTTTACTTTTTTGTCACAATACCAACACCTCACCAAGTCTTCCGGACTAGCTTTGAAATGCGAGTTGGGAGGTTTCATCAGAGCTTTGTTTCACGTAATCTCAGTGTCTCAGAGATGCGGACATGTTCAACTTCGAATAATGAAGATTAAAGTGGGAAACAACGCCATGTGGAGTCCGAATCGATTGCTTGCCTAATAATTTGATGCCAGCTTCGCGGCGTGCCATCTGCGGCGGACAACAAAAAGATCATCGGGCAGTTCCTTGAAAGGTTAACTACCAGCCTTGTGGAAGGGACTTTCGTGAAGTTGACGCTTTCGAGCACTGTCCCAACTCATGCGACTGCTGAACGCATCATGGCCCGCCTGGTGGAGATCAAGGGGCAGCCTCATCTCTCGCTGACGCTGCGCAAGGCAACGGCTGATGAAACAAAAAATCTGCCGCTGGGTGAGGTCAATGACTGGCTGCAACAACTGCTTGGCAACTGTTTCCGAAGCGCCCTGCTCGCCACAACACAACGCGACTGGCAGTTGTCCCTGTCTGACGGCAAGCCACCCCGCCTGATCAGCCACAAGCCATCGCACACCAAGGCACCAGCGCGCTCTCATGACCAAGCCAGGCAGGACATCCTTGATGAGTCCGCCAATGACTGGCTGCAAGGGCTGGGGTTTGTGGGTGATGACGGCAAGGTGCGGGCGCGCATGGCGGACAAGCACCGTCAGATCAACCGGTATCTGGAGCTGTTCACCCATCTGGCAAGGGACTGCGGGTGGATTGACGCTGCTGGCGTGCAGGCAGGGCGCGTCACTCCGTGCGCGCCGGTTGCGCGCCATGAGGCGGCGGGCAGCGGACTGCCCGCCTTACCCGCTTCGGTTGGGAACAAAACTCCCCTCACCCCCGCCCTCTCCCCTCGTCCGACAAGGGGAGAGGAAGAACTGGTGATCGCCGACATGGGCTGCGGCAAAGGATATCTGACCTTTGGGCTGTGGCATTTGTTTCAACGGCTCTGGCAGAGGCCGGTGCGTGTGATTGGCGTGGAAGCACGGCCTGAACTGGTCGCTTTCACCAGCCAGCTTGCGCAGTCGATCCAGGCTGACGGGCTGGAGTTTATTTCAGGCTCGGTCGAGAACTGCGATTTGCCCAAGCTCGATGCTTTGATTGCGCTTCACGCCTGTAACACAGCGACAGACGCCGCCATTCTGAAGGGCATTGAGCATAAGACGCAGTTGATCATCGTCGCGCCGTGCTGCCACAAGGAAGTGCGGCCGCAGCTCACACATCCAGAGCCGATGGACGGCATACTGCGGCACGGCCTGATGCAGGAGCGCCTGGCCGAATGGCTGACCGATGGCCTGCGATCCATGCATCTCGAATGGGCGGGCTATCGCACGAAGATGATCGAGTTCGTTTCCGGTGAACACACGCCCAAGAACCTGATGATCGCCGGAGTGCGGACTGGTGAACCCTTCAGAAACGAGACCGTGCGGCAACGGATTGTCGCGCTGAAATCACAATTCGGCATCAAGCGCCAGTCACTGGACCGGTTGCTTGATCAAGGCGGCCCGGCAAACCAGGCCCTGCACCTCCCGGTCGCATGAACTTTCAGGCACTGAACTGGAAATCGCTGGAACGACTGCGGCGTGCGTTTCTGGAGGGCGTGGCCGGCAGCGGCGATTACTGGCACGAGATGGACGATGTGGCCAGCTACGACGCGACCTTCGCACAGCGCATCGGCTGGAAATGGGATTTCGTCCTGGAGGAACTCAAGCACCGGCGGTGGACCCCGCCCGGAGGCGCATGTCTGGACTGGGGTTGCGGCAGCGGCATTGCACACCGGGCTTTTCTGGATCATTTCGGAACGGACGGCATCAGTGAATTGTGGCTCTCAGACCGATCCGCGAAAGCCGTGGGTTACGCCACACAGCGGGCGCGGGAAAAGCATCCACAGCTCACGGTGAACACCGGGCAGCCGGAAGCCACGCAGTTGCTGCTGATCAGCCATGTGCTGACCGAACTGGACGCATCACAGACAGAACGGTTGATCGAAATGGCACTGGCAGCGACAGCCGTGATCTGGGTGGAGCCCGGCACACACAGTGCCAGCCGCGCCCTGATCGATGTGCGCGAGAAGTTGCGGCAGACGTTTCATGTGCTGGCACCCTGCACGCATCAGGGCGCGTGCGGCATGCTCACCACGGGCAATGAACATCACTGGTGCCATCACTTTGCCAAGCCGCCGCCGCATGTGTTCACCGACGGCGACTGGGCCCGCTTTGCAAAGATGATGGAGATCGACCTGCGCAGCGTGCCTCTCAGTTACCTCGTGCTGGACCGCAGGGAGCCGCACCCCTTGCCGGCTGGCGCAAAACGATTGATTGGTCGGCCGAGGTTGAACAAAGTGGAGGCATCGCTGTTTCTCTGCGACGCCCATGGCGTGCGCGAACATAAGGTGACGAAGCGCCATGCGCCGGAACAATTCCGCGCATTCAAGAAAGGAGCATGGGATTCCCTATGGCTCGATGGACAAGACACTGTTTGATCCCGCTCGCGGCGTGCCTGATGGCAGCAGCCGGCCTGGGCGCCGCTGAATCCCCACCGGGCGGCGTCGAGCCCATCGTGAAATCGCTCATGTCCGAGGAGGCCGAACTGCGGGGCGTGCCCTTTGGGGAGGTGATTCATGCGGCGACCGGGCGTCGCGTCATTCCCCTCGATACCGGAGACCAGGCATCCCGCGAACTGGTTGGAAAAATCAGCGGCGCGCTGGATGCCATGCTCAGTCACATGGGTGACGCCTCGCACGCCGCACACCAGGAAAAGCGCATCAACGAGGTGAGCGCACACTTCGAAAAGGCGCTCATGCAGGCATTGAATGCCGTTCCCGGATTCAAGTGTGAACATCCGCGCACGGCATCGGGCCGCGCGCAGCGCTCCGGCTATCCGGACCTGCGGCTTGAAGATTCGGCCACCGGACGTGTCGTGTATCTGGACCCGAAACTTTTTGACCAAAAGAACCGCAGCAGTTCGCTGCGCACGTTCTATTACGAGCCCAAGCAGGACACCAACAAGGTGCTGGAGGATGCGCATCATCTGCTCGTGGGCATTTCGCATGGAGGCAAGGAAGACGACACCTGGCGGTTCTTGGGCTGGGAACTGGTGGATCTCTCCAAGTTCCGTGTGCGGCTCAAGGCGGAATTCCAGGGGAGCAACCGTGATCTTTACCAGCCCGGCACAATCATTGGCACAAGCCGCAAGTGACGGCCTGACCTCGTTCATGCCGCGCGGTGCGCCTTGTTTGTCCACACCCGGCGAATCACCATCAACAGACCTCCCCAGACGAGACTGTTCAGCACCGCCAGTCCCCAGAGCAGTGCCGTGGGCGTGGATTCCGAGGGCCATGCATGCCGCAGCAGCCTGCCCGGCAGCCGCAACAACCCGGACAAGTCGGCCAGCAGCAATATCACCGCGTCAAGGGGCACACGTGGAATGTGGCTGAGCAGGAAGAGAAAGTTCTCCAACAAAACCAACGCACAAAAATGGGCAAGGGACCAAAGAAGCCAGTGCCTGAGCCATCGCGATCGCAACCACTCCGGAATGCGGCTGTTTGATGAATGGTGGTCGTGTGGCATGATGCAACGTGTGTCGTGCAGGATTGTGCGCGTCACCCACCGGATGTTGTGAGCACTTGCCGTTCAATTCCAGAATCGAAGCGCATGCTGTCGTGCGACGGATGGGGAACATTTTTGTTCCACACCGCCCTGCTGTGCTGGCTTTGGTGGCATGGAAACAGTGCGC